>JBILFK010000112.1:0-5306 GCA_044351685.1 Rickettsiales bacterium
ATGGGTTTCCGCCTAACCGTTTGCTACTTTTTTAGTTGCCTTACTTGCAACTTCATTACGCAGATTTTTAGCCGCAGAAACCATCGCTTTTAGCGCTGGTTCCACTTCTTTCCAGCCGCGAGTTTTTAGGCCGCAATCGGGGTTCACCCAGATTTGTTCTGGCGAGAGCACTTCCAGTGCTTTGCGCAGCAGGAATTCCATTTCTTCCTGTTTTGGTACGCGCGGCGAGTGGATATCATATACGCCTGGTCCAATCTGGTTGGGGTACTTAAACTGCACGAACGCATCCAGCAGCTCCATCGCGGAACGTGACGTTTCAATAGAAATCACATCCGCATCCATCTCGGCGACATTGCTGATGATATCGTTGAATTCCGAGTAGCACATATGCGTGTGAATCTGCGTGGCATCTTCGACCACTGCTGCCGAAATACGGAACGAATCCACCGCCCAACGCAAATAGGCTGCGCGATCTGCAGCACGCAGCGGCAAGCCTTCACGAATCGCTGGCTCATCGATCTGAATCAGGTGAATGCCAGCCTTTTCAAGGTCTGCCACCTCATCACGAATGGCGAGCGCAATTTGTTTACAGGTTGTTTCACGTGATTGGTCATCCCGCACGAACGACCATTGCAGAATCGTCACTGGGCCAGTGAGCATGCCTTTTACAGGGCGATCAGTGAGGCTTTGTGCAAATTTGGTCCAGCGCACGGTCATTGGGGTTGGGCGCGCGACATCGCCAAAAATAACCGGCGGTTTTACGCAGCGCGAACCATAGCTTTGCACCCAGCCATTCTGGGTAAACACATAGCCCGAAAGCTGCTCGCCAAAATATTCCACCATGTCGTTACGTTCAAATTCGCCGTGTACTGGCACGTCGATATCAGCATCAAGCTGATACTGAATACACTCGCGGGTTTTTTGCTCCAGAAATGCATCATACTGTGCTTCGGTAAGCGTTCCCTTCTTAAACTTCGCACGTGCCTCACGAATTTCTGTAGTTTGCGGGAACGAGCCAATGGTGGTGGTAGGGAAGAGCGGCAATTTCAGCAATGCTTCCTGCGCAGGAATACGTTTTGCAAATACATGCTTGCGCTCAAGCATCGCGCTGCTGATAGCGCTTACGCGCTCTTTCACGGCAGGGTTATGGATACGCGCAGAAGAAGCGCGCAATTGCATCGCTTCGGCATTCGCTTTTAATTCTGCTTCCACAGCGCTGCGGCCTTTTTCAAGCGCACGCGCAAGCAGGGCTACTTCGCCAAGCTTTTGTTGGGCGAAAGCTAGCCAATTTTTAATTTCGCTATCCAGCTTCACTTCCGCGGCCAAATCGACCGGTGAATGTAACAGCGAACACGAAGGTGCAACAATCACGCGCTCTGCGCCGATTTTTGCGGCAGCTTTTTCAAGCTGTGTCAGCGCACGGTCGAAATTGGTTTTCCAGATATTGCGGCCATCGACCACACCAAGCGAAAGCAACTGGTTTGGCTTTACCAGCGAAAGCGCGGTATCAAGCTGTGCGGGCTCACGTACAAGGTCAATATGCACGGCATCCACTGGCAGGTTAAACGCCGTTTCTGCGTTATCGCGCAGGCCAGCGAAATAGGTGGTCAGCTGCAATTTCAGGCCTGAAGTTTTCAGCGCATCAAATGCCGTTGCGTAAGCAGCGCGCTGAGCAGACGTTAAATCCATCGCCAAAAATGGCTCGTCGATTTGAACCCACTCGGCACCTGCTTCTTTCAGGCGGGCAAGCAATTGCTGATAGACTGGCAGAAGTTTTGGCAACAGGCTAAGCGCATCGCCACCTTTGCGCATTTTACCAAGCAGCAGGAAGGTAATCGGCCCAAGCAGCACAGGGCGTGCATTGATGCCGTGTGCTTTGGCTTCGGTGAATGCATCAACTGCATGGTTAATGCAAATTCAGTTTCATCCGAGAACTCAGGAACAATATAGTGATAGTTGGTATCGAACCACTTGGTCATTTCCATCGCAACCACATCAACACCATCTTTCTGGTGGCCACGCGCCATAGCAAAATACAGCGTCAGTGCATCGGCATTTTTCAGGGCATTATACCGCTCAGGGATGGCGCCGAACATATGGATATGGTCGAGAGTGATGTCATAAAACGAAAAATCGCCCGAAGGAATTTGCGCAATACCAGCATTGCTTTGGCGCTGCCAGTGGTTGGCGCGCAGGGCTTTGGCTTGCTCTTTCAGGATATCGGCAGAAATTTCGCCTTTCCAATAGCTTTCAAGTGCTTTTTTTAATTCACGATCGGCACCGATGCGGGGGAAGCCCAAATTTGCTGCAATAACCATTTTTTCCTACCTATGTTACATGAGTGAGGCGTGTAACATAACGGCTTGGTTTTGCAGTGCAACTAAGAAATGGGTTAATATTCGTAAAAATTAGCTGGCAACCGAGGGTTTTTTAGCAGAATTCACCAGCACCTCAAACAGGCGATACAGCACGTAACTGTTCAATATGTGCCAAAGGAAATGCGTACCAATAGGTAATATCTGGCAGAATTCCATATCCGCGGTGCGGAAAACCAGCGATGCTGTCCACACGATAAGCACCAGCTCGAACACTTTGCCATGAGCAGGATGCTTGCGATATAACCCCACCGTTAGCAACAATAAGGCGCCGTAGGTAGGTAGATACATGACCGTGCCATGCAATAGATCGGGCGGCAGGAATATTTGCGCGGCCGCAGTTACCGCCTGATAAAGCACCCAAAAGAACGCCACCCGCATCCAGCTGAACCCGAATAGCCGACGAAGCGCCGCAATCAAATACACATTCATAAAAATCGTAATCGGAATGACATCGGCGAGCATGCTCCAATGCACCGCATGGGTGTGCCACAGGCCACTACCAATACCAATAGCGGTAAGCGAGATTATCAAAATCCATAGGTCGCCATGCGAGCGCAGGCTCAGAGTTTGCACCGAGCGCATTAAACGCACGCACATATAAGCCGCGATTAAAAAGCCGATATTGGTAATCGCATTCAGCGGTTCGGCCCACAGCCCTGCATCGCCTGCGCGTTCACAGTAAGCATCTAAATACGTTAAGGTGCTGGATGCCATAAGTGCCCTCCCCTAAATTTGCGTGGAATCGCCCGCCATGCGCTTCAATCGCGCATCGCGGTTGACGTTGCGAATAATCTGTTTCAGCAAAATATATAGCAGCAGCGCATTGAAGCTGTGCCATAAAAAGTGCGTTCCCATGGGGAATACATCGCACACATCGCGGTCAACCACGCGGCAGAACAACGACACCACGCCAATCACCGCAGCCAGCATGAAGTGGCTCGAAGAAGGCCGCGCCTTGAGGTGCAGATACACCGCAATCACAATCAGCGCGATCATGCTTGAAAGATAGCCGATAGAATCGTTCATGGCGTTGGGAAACTGATGCACCAGAATATGGCTAAAGCCAACGAATGCCACCGCACAAACCGTGCCCTGAAACAGATTAACCCTGCCAATACGAAACAGCACGCTGACAAAATAAATCAGGATGAACATGACAATCGGAATCGTATCCATCAGTTCCGTCATCCGTGTGGGGTAGGCATGAAAAATTATGCTGTTCACGCCGATGGTAAATACCAGCAGGGTAAGCACCCGAATATCCCATATCCAGCGTTTGCCTATATCTTCGTGGCGCTTATAATAACGGTAAATGGCGATGGCCACATAGATAAAGCCAAAATTTGAAATAACATTCAGCGGCTCTTGCAGAAGCCCGGGGCCATGCCGTTCGCACAGGCCATACAGATGCGATAATGATTCCATCTCTTCACACTAGCATAACTGGCGCGCAAAATCGCATGGAAAATCAATCGTTTTAGGGGTGCGGTGCAACAAGGTCGTGCAGTGCAGCAGCCTTGCATCACCATTTGTGCGGCGCACCGGAATAGAAAAACCAGCCAAGCCCAATGGTAAACACAAAGCAGCCATACAGCGCGTGTTCGGCCACTACCAGCGCCAGCGAGCGCGTTTTACGGTAAGTATCGGCGAAGAAATAGCCGCCAATAATACACAGCACAATCGCCACCCAGTTCTGCAAAATCACATGGCTAAAGCCAAAAAATATGGCACTTGCCGCCACCATCGCGCGCGGTGAGGCAAAAATATCGCCGTAACGCTGAAAGAAATAGGTACGAAAAATAAATTCCTGCGGCACCACCGAAAGCACCGGATACAGCAACATCACCATCACCCAGATACCAGGGTTTTCACGCGGGAAACTAAGAAAACGCTCGGGCAAAAGCCACAGGGTCACGCACGTTAACCCAATAGCCGCGATATCGAATTTGAGAAGCAATGGCTTCCAGTTTTCAAAGATGCGCAGTGCTTCCCATCGCCATACTGGCTCGGCTGTTGTGGTGTTCCGCAACTTCAAATACACCAGCAAACACACCAGCGCCGAAAGCCACAGCGTAGGGAACAGCACGCTGCGCGGCGGCAAAAACGACATGGCCAGCGGCACCATTACACTAAGCAACGTTAATTCGGTAATCAGCCATGGTTTTGAATGAAAATAGCGCATAAGGCTGCCTACGCAAAATTTCCATGCTTTGCCAATGAATAGATGGTTAGGATGTTGATTTCGCCGCGCTTATTTTGGACGTGTCGCTTCGAAAACTATTTGCCTATCCGAAAACTTTATGCCATAGACCCCACTTCGAAACGCCTTTCGTGTTCCCTGATAGCTCAGCGGTAGAGCATTCGACTGTTAATCGAATGGTCGCTGGTTCGAATCCAGCTCAGGGAGCCATACTTTAGACGTTGCCAAATTGGCAAACAGGTCAAAGGGCTTTCGCAAGGTAAACCGCAGCTTTGCGCCCCTCAACTCTAAGTTCGAAAACATATATCCAATAAGCTGACGTTTTTCGTCCGTGTTCGAACGGTCAAATAGCTCAAGTGCCTTGGAAGCCAGCTCTAGCAGGCTGCTAAGGGCGATTTTGAACTGTTCGTTTCCGGCATGGTGCCGTTCCAACTGCTCGTTGACTTCAACCCGACGATTAACAAGCTGGGTATTTTTTCTGTCATAAGCATCCTTAGTAATACTCTTGTCCATAAGCAGGTCGAGCAAGTCATCGAGCTTTTTGGCAATCTGCTCGCTTTTCCAATGAATTCTTCTATTATTGGAACGACATGCTTAATACTGTCGGGTATCCAGCAAAGCTGCTATTAATTTGTTCCGCTTTAGAAGCGTTAGGCAAAGCTTTAGGAAAGGACAAAGGAGAATTTAGAAAAGAGATACTTGGAGCCGATCTTCGCAATAAGATCTTC
>JBILFK010000113.1:0-5302 GCA_044351685.1 Rickettsiales bacterium
AAATGGCCGGCAACTTCACCGCAATCATAGCGGGTGCCTTCAAAACGGTAGCCATAAAAATCTACCGTGCCAATTTGCCGCGCCATCGCATCGGTGAGTTGAATTTCTCCGCCCGCGCCACGCGCCTGACTTTCTAGCACTTCAAAAATACTGGGCTGTAAAATATAACGGCCAATAATCGAGGTGGTAGAAGGGGCTTTTTCGGGCACTGGTTTTTCGACCAAGCCAGCGGCTTTTACTAAATTGCCCTTATCTTCCGCAATCGTGAGAATGCCGTAGCTAGCGGTTTTTGAACGCGGCACCTCCATCACGGCGGCCATATTATGACCCGCAATCGTCTTATGCGCCTCTACCATCTGTTTCAGGCAGGGGGTGGCTGCATGCACTAGATCATCGGCTAAAATCACCGCAAAGGGTTCATCGCCAATAATATGGCGGGCACACCACACCGCATGGCCTAAGCCCAAAGGTTCTTGCTGGCGGGTGTAAACAATCGAACCCGCAGGCGGCAGCCATGCACTGGTACGGGCCAATGCATCTTCCTTTTGCGCTTTGCTTAAGGTGGTTTGCAGCTCGTAAGCGTGGTCGAAATGGTTTTCGATAGCGTCTTTGTTGCGGCCGGTAACAAAAATAAATTCTTCGATACCTGCGGCTTGTGCTTCTTCAAAGGCGTATTGAATCAATGGTTTATCGACCACGGGAAGCATTTCTTTGGGCATAGATTTGGTGGCCGGAAGGAAGCGTGTGCCAAGCCCACCCACGGGAAAAATCACTTTACGAATCGGTTTCATGCATGCTGCCCTACGCCTTGATGTGAAAAAATGCAATGTCAACTTGACATGCCGATTAGAAACCGTATGGTGCGCCCCCAATTTCATGTTACATCAAAGTCCCTCGCTTACGCTCGGTGTACTTTGAAGTAGCGTAATGCGAAATCGTTCCTAGAGGCGGCTCAACGGAACGATTTCAGGTTATTATGTCGTTGTAATAACTTCGATTTTCTGCGACGAACCGCTTCGAGCAGAAAATTGGCAATCTAATCCGTGAAAAAGTACACTGAGGGCGAAGCCCGAAGGACTTTTTTACGAGCGGTGGATATGAGGCATTTATGGCAAAAAAAGCAACCATTCTGGTAAAATTAGAATCAAGCGCGGGTACGGGCTTTTTCTATGTGCGTAAGCGCAACCCAAAGAAACAAACGGAAAAATTGAAATTCCGTAAGTTTGATCCTGTGGCGCGCAAGCACGTTGAGTTCACTGAAACCAAGTTGAAATAAACTCCATGCGTTTTACATTTTTAATTGCATTGCTGCCTGTGTCTGCATTTGCTCAGGCTGCACCCGCAGAAGGCAGCCCTATTGCAAGCCTTTTGCCGCTGCTGCTTATTTTCTGTGTGTTTTATCTTTTCCTGATTCGTCCGCAGCAAAAGCGCTTCAAAGAACATCAGGCGATGATTACTGGCATCAAAAAAGGCGATGACGTGGTAACTGCTGGTGGCGTTGTAGGCAAGGTGACCAAGCTTGAAGGTGATGCACATGTGATGGTGCAAATTGCGCAAGGTGTGGAAGTAAAAATTCTGAAATCCACCATTTCTTCTGCCAATGTGAAGCCAGATACCACAAAGCCTGCCGCAGCTTCCAAAGAAAAGGCCGAGCGCAACGATAACGCCGCCCCATCGAAAGACAGTATCGCCAACGATAATTAAGCAAACTGCAAACGCAGAGCTGTTAGCGAAACGATTTTGTTGCTTCTCATTCCGGCATGGCTGGGCTATCAGCTAGTTTCAATTCAATTAGGATATCTCTTATGCTTGCATTTCCTCGCTGGAAAATGGTCATGGTGCTTTCGGTATGCGCCTTCTTTATTCTGGCTGCGCTACCCAATGTTCTGCCACAAAAAATGCGCGAGGATTTACCAAGCTGGATGCCTGTAAACACGGTGCCGCTTGGGTTAGATCTGCGTGGTGGTTCGCACCTGTTGTTGCAGCTCGATTTTGATGCGTATCTGAAAGATCAGATGCTGAACCTTCGCGATCAGCTTCGCGTACGTCTGCGCAAAGAAAAAATTGGCTACCTGAATCTTCGCGCCCATAGAGATGATGTCACGCTTACCATTCGCATGGATACTGTGCTTGAAGAGGTAGATGTTGCGCGGATTTTACAAGAAGAAAGCCCCGATATCACCATTGATATCGATGAGTCGGGGAATACGCGCCTTCACTACGAGGATAAAGCGCTCACCGCATTGCGAGTGAAATTATTGGCGCAGTCGATTGAAATCGTTGAGCGTCGCGTGAACGAAAGCGGCACAAAAGAACCTATCGTGCAGCGTCAGGGCAGTGACCGTATTGTGGTGCAGGTTCCAGGCCTCTCAGACCCCGCGCAGCTCAAAGCGCTGATTGGCAAAACAGCAAAAATGGATTTCCATTTGGTGAACGAAGATGTAACGCCCGAACAAATTGCGCGCGGCACCATGCCTACCGGCACGCGCCTTTATGCGCATGATGGTGACGATCAGGGTGCAGGTATGGATGCACGGCTTGCAAAAACCCCTATCTATACTTCTGTGGCGCTGAGTGGTGAATTGCTCACCAATGCACAAACAACCTTTCAGGATGGCATGCCAGTGGTGGATTTTACGTTTAATTCGCTGGGGGCCAGAAAATTTGGCGAAGTTACTCAAGGAAATATCGGTAAGCGTTTTGCCATTGTGCTTGATAACAAAATTATTACCGCCCCGGTCATTCGTAGTGCTATTATTGGTGGTCGCGGCATCATCGAAGGTAACTTCACCGTAGAATCGGCCAATCAGCTAGCTGTGTTGCTGCGCGCAGGTGCCTTGCCTGCACCGCTCGATGTGATCGAAGAGCGCTCAGTAGGCCCAAGCCTGGGGCAAGATTCTATCGATAAGGGTACAATTTCAGTCGCCATGAGCATGCTACTGATTATTGTGTTCATGACCCTTTCGTATGGATTGTTTGGGGTGTTTGCCAATGCCGCGCTTATCATTAACGGCATTATCATCATGGCGTGCCTTTCCATGTTGCAGGCAACCTTAACCTTGCCAGGCATTGCAGGTATCGCGCTCACCATGGCGATGGCGGTAGATGCCAACGTGCTTATTTTTGAACGTATCCGCGATGAGCTTCGCAACGGCAAAAGCCCCATTGCGGCCATTGATTCAGGCTTCAAAATTGCTTTTGGCACCGTGTTCGATTCCAACGTCACCACGCTGATGGCGGCATCGCTGCTGTTCTATTTTGGCTCGGGCACGGTGAAGGGCTTTGCGGTGACGCTCTCGATTGGTATTTTATCGTCGATGTTCACCGCCATCATGCTCACCCGCCTGTTCATTGTATGGTGGGCAAGGGCAACCAAGCCAAAAACGGTGCCGATCTAATAAAAAAAGGGGCGGTTAATACCGCCCCTTTTAGTTTATACATTATGCTGCTTAGGCGGCTTTTTTCTGCTGTGCTTCTGCAAAGTTGCTGGCCGCAAATTCCCAGTTCACCAGCTTCTCGAGGAAGGTGGCGATAAAATCGGGGCGGCGATTTTGGAAATCCAGATAATAGGCATGTTCCCACACATCGATCGTGAGCAACGCTTTCTGGCCTTTGGTCATTGGCAGTTCGGCGTTGGCAGTTTTGGTGACTTTTAAGGTACCATCCGTATCCAGTACCAGCCATGCCCAACCCGAGCCAAACTGGGTGGCGCCGGCATTTTTAAACTCTTCGACAAATTTTTCGAAGCTGCCAAAATCTTTTTCAATTTTGCTGGCCAATTCGCCGGTGGGTTTGCCGCCACCCGCTGGTTTCATCGAGTGCCAGAAAAACGTGTGATTCCAAATTTGTGCGGCATTATTAAAAATGCCTGCTTTGCTGGCATCGCCAGCGCTTTTCAGAATAATGTCTTCAAGCGATGCGCTGGCCCATTCGTGGCCTTCCAGCAATTTATTCAGATTGACCACATAAGCATTATGGTGCTTGCCGTGGTGAAAATCGAAGGTCTGTGCTGAAATAAAAGGCTCGAGGGCATTTTTTGCATAAGGAAGTTCGGGAAGGGTGAATGGCATGTGTGGCTCCTGTGTCGTTAATTGGGGTGTTGCAAATGCGCGATTACCTGAAACGGCGAGTAATGTCGCTCCGGCAAAAGCTGAACGAATAAAGCTGCGGCGAGAAATGCGCGTCTTGCTCATCATGTAGAAAGCATGTAGGTCGAGCGCAGATTAAATGCAAGTTCGGTGGTTAAAATCGTGTTTTCTCGAGAACAGATAGCGCATTTCGGAGCACAGGCGCGAACGCTCGATTACGACCGTTTTCTAGCGTGTTACTTTGCCCCGAAGCAGCAACGCACAGCGTTACATGTACTCATTTGTTTTTATCATGAAATTGCCCGCATCCCGGTAATCGCCAGCGAGCCAATCATTGGTATGATGCGGCTAACATGGTGGCGCGAGGCACTGGAAAACCTATCGCAGAATAAGCCTTTTCCACCCCACGATTTGCTAAGAGCCGTGGCAGATATCTATGCGATTTGGCCAGAAATTTTGCCGCTTTTGTTTCAAATGATTGAAGCGCGCATGGAGGAACTTGATGAATATGCGCTACGTGATGAAGCCGTGTGGCTGCAGCATACCGATGCTACCGCAGGTGCCATTCTGGCCGCCGCGTGCGTGCTGCTTGGTATTTCAACTGCCGCATATGCCAACGAAATCACTTCATTAGCGCGTATGCAGGCATGTGTAGGGCTTGCGCGCGCTATTCCGGCAATGGCGCAGGAGAACACCTTGCGCTTACCAGAACGCTATTTGCACGAAGCCGGGCTCGAATATAATGTGCAGGAGTTAAGCAAACCTTCTGTCGCGCTTCAGCGATGCGTTTCGATGTTGTGCCACGATGCACATGCTTTTTGCCCTATTCGTCCGAAGGTAGAATTCTTACAGGGAGTTTATCTCGTTGCAAAAAGTAGAATCAAGCAATTACAAAAGACTAACCATAATACTTATGATGTCGCTTTGAATAAGCCGCCTATTTATTTGCTTATTCGCATTCTTATAAATTCAACAATAGGTTGAATTTGCCATTTAATTTGCAATTTTTTAGAATTAGTATACTATCCGGCTCAACAATAAAAAACATCCCTTCTTCTCGCTTTCTTTTAACTTACGCTCGCAGGTTCCATGAAGTTTTCTTCCAAAACCGCCCGTGATAGAGAAATGCGTCAGCTCAATCGTCAGCTGATGGGTGTTAGTATCATTTCGCTGTTACTCATGATTTTTCTTTATACGGGCTTTGTTGCTGCTTA
>JBILFK010000114.1:0-5298 GCA_044351685.1 Rickettsiales bacterium
CATATCGTGCATTGCGAGCACCGGTGAAGTGACACCAAGCATTTCTCTCACCATATTCAGTTCGCGCATGGTTTGTTTTAAAAAGCACGAATAAATGGCATAACCACCCGATTCCAGCACTCGAAAACTCTCGGTAAGCGCTTGCTGCGGATGCGCAGCCCACTGCAGCGCCAACGAAGAAAATACCGCCCCCACCGAATTATCGGCCAGCGGCAAGGCTTCCATGTTACTTTGGGTAATTAGCGAATATAATGGGCCTGCCACCTCAAGCATACCGGCGGCAATATCCAACCCATGCAATTTCCAGTCGCGTTGGTGCGCCTGTGCTTTTTTAGCGAAATTTCCAGTGCCACAACCAATATCCAGCACCGTGCATTGCGCGGGAAAATAAATTTCGGCTTTGGCAAACGCCGTTTCCATAATTTGTTGCTGTAACAACGCGTGCGCATCGTAGCGGTGCGCAGCGCGGCTAAAATCACGTGCCACGTGGGCTGCAAC
Organism: Rickettsiales bacterium; assembly: GCA_044351685.1. Lineage (GTDB taxonomy): Bacteria > Pseudomonadota > Alphaproteobacteria > Rickettsiales > UBA3002 > JALHRI01. The sequence goes on from JBILFK010000114.1 coordinate 499, forward strand.
AATAGGGGTTGGCGTATTCACGCGATAGTTACTCCGTGATGGTCTTCTACAAAGCTACGTAGTCGCTGCACATCATGCAAGTGGGGCGCATGCCCTGCACCCACCACACGATGCACACGTATGTGGGGGTGATGCGTTTGCCACGCTTCGGCCTGCGCGATGGGGGTAATGGCGTCTTCGGTGCCGTGAATAACTTGTAGCGCAATGTCGCTAGCAATGGGCGGTGTTGCACGCTGCGAATACTGCCCAAGCGCATCGAGCCACGGCAACCAGCGTGCGGCATCTTCTACCATCGGGTGATGCTGAAGCTGCTGTGCCACCTCACGAAATTTACTGTCACCTTTTGCGACAAGTGCCTTAAAGCGCTCTTTGGTGCGCGCGGCATCGCGTGCGTAGCTTGCGCGAAATTGCGTGAATGTTAGCGGATCCATACCGCCTGAAAACGCATCATCGCTTACAAATTGATAGGGCGTGGCAATCAGCGTCACATGGCTGGGGTGCAGTGCGCCTGCCGCAATCGCGCGCATGGCAAGTTGCCCACCTAGCGACCAGGCAATGATATGTGGTGTGTGTGCATGGGCACGCAATGCTTCGATAGCCAATGCTGCATTAGGGTAATCGCTATAATCAAATGCGATTGCATCAAGATTCAACGCATGATTCAGCGCATCGGCAGGCTGCGCCCAGCCACTTAGCGTGAGAATAGAATTGCTCATACCAACGCCATCGCCTTGAGTGCGCTTGCAAGCCCGTGCAGCTGCGCTTCGCTATGCGCAGCACTCAAACTAATGCGTAAGCGTGCAGTGCCTTTGGCTACCGTAGGTGGTCGAATAGCGGGCACTAAAAATCCAGCTTCGCGCAGCTTATGGCTTGCTTCAACTGCTTTTTCTGCTGCGCCAATAATCACCGGAATCACGGCGCTTTGCGGCGTATCTATGCCCAACGCCGAAGCAAAAAACCGTATGTTATGCCAAAGTTTTGCCGTTGGTTCCCCCATTGCCATCAGCTGCAACGCCGTATGCGCTGAAGCCACTACGCTTGGTGGCAACCCGGTGGAAAACATAAAGCTGCGCGCACGGTTGACAAGCATCTGAATCAGCAGTGCCGAACCACACACATATCCCCCATAGCTTGCCGCTGATTTGGATAAGGTTCCCATCCAGATATCCACAGATAAATTGGTAGGTTTTTCTACAATACCCAACCCATGCGCATCATCGACCATAACCCATGCATCATAGAATTTTGCAAGATCTACCATGCGCGCAAGCGGAGCAATATCCCCATCCATGCTAAATACATGTTCAGTAAGAATAAGGCAGTGTTTTGCCTGCGCGCGCTGTGCCTTAAGCTGTGCTTCTAAATGTGCCATATCGTTATGTAAAAATCGCATGGTTTTTGCACCAGATAGCGCTGCACCATCGAGCATGCAGGCATGCACCAGTTTATCGGCTAGTATCAGGTCGCCCTTGCCCACAAGTGCGGGTATCACGCCGACTGAAACACTATAACCACTGCCCATCACCAATGCGGCTTCGCTGCCCGCATGCATAGCAAGCTGCTGTTCAAACGCCGCATAAAGTGGGTGATTCCCCGTTATCAGGCGCGAAGCCCCTGCCCCGCTACCATAAGCTTTCAGTGCCTGTGTCGCGGCTTCCGAAATGGCCGGGTGCTGGCGCAACCCCAAATAATCATTGCCCGCGAACGACACCAGCGCATGCCCATTCTGTTCAACAAATACGCCATTTTCTGCGCTTAACTGCAGCTGACGCAGTTCGCCGCGCTGCGTAATTTCATGCATATGCGCGGCAAGATATGTGTTCAGGGTTGGCATTAGGCGGTAAGCCTGTTATATGCGGCGAAAATCATGGAGCTTTTATGCCGCAAGCGAACACTACGCGCAACTGGACAATGGAAACCGCCCTCGCCTTAATGGCGCGCCCACTGAACGATTTACTGTTTGAGGCACAAACGGTGCATCGGCAACATTTTGCGGCAAACGAGGTGCAAATTTCCACGCTATGCTCGATTAAAACTGGTGGCTGCCCCGAAGATTGCAATTATTGTTCGCAAAGCGCGCATTTCAAAACACCTGTGAAAGCCACCAAGCTAATGGCCGAAACCGAAGTGTTAAACGCTGCACGTGCCGCCAAAGAAGCGGGTTCTACGCGTTTTTGCATGGGCGCTGCGTGGCGCTCGCCGAAAGAGCGCGATATGCCTGCCCTTACATCATTGATTCAGCAAGTAAAAGCCATGGGGCTTGAAACCTGCGCGACACTGGGCATGCTCAGCCCCGAACAAGCTGTAGCGTTAAAAGAGGCTGGGCTTGATTATTATAACCACAACATCGATACCTCGGAAAATTTTTACGGTGAAATTATCACCACCCGCACTTTTCAAGATAGACTCGACACGCTTTCGCATGTGCGCGAAGCGGGTATGCGCGTCTGCTGCGGTGGTATTTTAGGCATGGGTGAAACGCGCGAAGATCGTGCCTCAATGCTCTGCACACTCGCCAATTTGCCTACCCCACCCGAAAGCGTACCCATCAATATGCTGATGGCACAAGATGGCACACCGCTTGCCAAACAATCCGCCTTCGATGAAATTGAATTTGTACGCACTGTCGCTGCCGCACGCATTATGATGCCCGGCAGCATGGTTCGGCTTTCCGCTGGCCGCGAACACATGAGCGATGCGCTGCAAGCCTTGTGTTTTCAAGCCGGTGCGAATTCGATTTTTTATGGCGAAAAACTACTGACAGCAGGTAACCCCGATACACAAAGCGATGCTGCGTTATTTGCCAAACTGGGCTTAAAGCCCATGCCTGCTGAAGCGCCATCGCAAGCGAACGCGGCATAATGTCAGCCCCCACGAAGGATTGGTTTGCCGAAGGCTGGCCGCATATTTGGCTGCCCTATGCGCAAATGCAAACCGTGCCACAGCCATTGCAGGTTGTGGGTGCCGAGGGCACGCAAATTCAGCTTGCCGATGGACGTCGCCTTATCGATGGTATCGCCAGCTGGTGGAGCATGTGCCACGGCTATCAGCACCCTACCATTGTGAAGGCCATTCAGGAACAGGCCGGAACCCTAAGCCATGTGATGTTTGCCGGGCTTGCGCACGAACCTGCTTACCTTCTTGCACGCAAACTTTCGGCTATGGCCCCAGCAGGGCTTGAGCGGGTGTTTTTTGCAGAATCCGGATCGGTGGCGGTGGAAGTAGCTTTGAAAATGGCGCTGCAATACTGGCGCAATAAGGGCGATGCAAAACGTAACAAGTTCATTTGTTTCAAGCATTCGTATCATGGCGATACGGTGGGCGCGATGTCGGTTTCCGGGCGCTCTGGGTTCAATGCCAGCTATGATAGCCTGACGCTCAAAAATTATGTGCTCGACTTGCCCACCGATGAATATGGCTTTGCCGAGTTTGCCGATACGGTAGCGGCCATTCGCACTAGTGTGGCCGCGCTGATTATTGAACCGTTGGCGCAGTGCGCTGGCGGCTTCCATTTTTATACGGCCGATATTCTTTCGGAAATCACACGTATTTGCCATGCTCACGATATTTTGCTGATCGCCGATGAAATCGCCACCGGCTTTGGCCGCACCGGCAGCATGTTTGCCTGCGAAGAAGCCGCGATTACACCGGATATTATGTGCGTTGGCAAAGCCCTAACCGGCGGCCATGTGCCGCTTGCGGCAACTCTTGCCACATCGCAAGTGTTTGAAGCATTTTTGGGAGAAGAAAACGACAAAGCCCTCATGCACGGCCCCACCTTTATGGCCAACCCGATTGCGTGTGCGGCTGCCCTTGCATCGCTTGAATTATTTGCGAGTGAACCGCGCCTATCGCAGGTGGAAGCCATCGAGCAGCATTTATGGGAAGGCCTGCAACCCTGCCGAAAATTCGCCTGCGTGCGCGATGTGCGGGTAAAGGGTGCCATCGGCGCGGTGGAAATCAACGCCGCATGGGAACAGATTTTATTGCTGCGCCAACGCTTCGTGGCGCGTGGCGTGTGGCTGCGGCCGTATGGCGAAACGTTGTATATCATGCCACCACTCACCATCAGCAACGCTGAGCTAACAAGCATTATTGATGCCGTGTGTGCGGAACTGGCTGTGCTTTAGCGCGCAGTATTACTTGTGCAATTCATCGATATAGCCACGAATGACATCTAGCCCTTGCTGCCAGAAATCGGGCTTGCTGGCATCGAGCCCAAAGGGCGCCAGTAACTCTTTGTGGCGCAATGTGCCACCCGCCGATAGCATTTCCACATAGGTATCGGCAAACACAACACCGCGCCCAGCGGCTTTTTCACGCTGATATACGCCGTAAAGTGAGTTCACCAAACAATCGCCAAACGCATAGGCGTACACATAAAATGGCGAATGGATGAAATGCGGAATATACATCCAGAATACGTTGTATTCTGGGTGCAGTTTAATGGCAGGCCCCAGCGAATCGGCTTGCTGCTTCATCCATATTTCACCGATTTGCGCAGTCGATAATTCGCCTTGCTTGCGTGCATCGTGCAGCGCGCGCTCAAACTCACAAAACGCCACCTGCCGCACGACAGTGTTCAACATATCTTCCACTTTTGCGGCAATTAGCATTTGGCGTTGTTTTTTGTCTTTTTCTTGCGCCAACAATGCTTGGAATGTCAGCATTTCGCCAAATACCGAGGCCGTTTCAGCCAGCGTTAGCGGGGTATCGCACATCAGCGCGCCCTGCTTTGCCGCCAACACCTGATGCACGCCGTGACCAAGCTCGTGCGCGAGTGTCATCACATCACGGGTT
>JBILFK010000115.1:0-5249 GCA_044351685.1 Rickettsiales bacterium
GCGAAGGTACGCAACTCGATTTTCGTGTTACGGTGCCGGGGGGCATAGTGGTGATTCGTGCCCGAAGTCGTTATCAGGTGACGCCGCAAATGCTTCAGCAAATGCAGGCAGTACAGGGAATTCGTGTTGAGGCAGCGTAGTTAAAGCGCGTGTAACAAGGCCTCATCAATCGGCAATGCGCGCGCAATACCACGGGTTTTTGCAAGGGTTTCTTGCCATTCTAGCACGGGATCTGAATCGGCGACAATGCCGCCGCCTGCCTGAAATTCAAATTTATTGCCTTGAATGAGCACCGTGCGAATTACCACCGATAAATCACACGTATCGCCCGCTCCAAGCCAGCCGAGTGCGCCACTATATACGCCACGTTCCAAGCGTTCCTGCGCGGCACACCATGCCATGGCGGCAATTTTAGGCGCGCCCGTCATCGAGCCGGGCGGAAATACCGCACGCAATATGTCGCGCAGCGTAGCAGTTGATTTTTTTTGCGCACGAATCGTAGAAATAAGATGGTGAATTGTACGATACGATTGCAATTCGGCAAATTGTTCAAGCTGCACACTGCCGGGAATGGCGATTTGCGCTAAATCATGCCGCATTAAATCGACGATCATTAAATTTTCTGCACGATCTTTTTCGCTGGCACGCAGGGCTTCAATAATCGCTTTATCTTCTTCCGAGTTCTCGCTTCTGCGCGCAGAACCTTTAATGGGGCGCACAAGCAGTTTTCCTTCGTTGTTCACGCTTAAAAAACATTCTGGGCTCGAAGAAAGAATGGCCGTGTCATCCATCCGAATGAGTGCGCTATAAGGCGCAGGGCTGGCTTCGGTGAGTTTGATGAACGTTTGCACCGGATCAAGGGGGCGATCCATTTCGCCAAAAAATTTACGCGTTAAATTTGCCTGATAAAAATCGCCACGCTTAATGGCGGCAACCGTGTCTTGAACTGCCTGCTGATAGCTGGCAGCGGTAAAATTTGAATAAATTTCTTCGGTAATGGGCCGTTGCGCTTCAGGGGTTTCGTAGGGTTGCATATCTTCCATGCGCATGGGGTCGGCATCGTGCAGTGTATAATATTCAACTTTTTTTGCTTCATGATCAAAACGCAATGTGTGCACATATTGGTTCCAGCGCATATCTGGAAATGTAATGGAAGCGGGGCGAAGCCGCGCAGCGGGTTCAATGTCGCCGCGCATTTCGTAGCCAATATATCCAAACCAAAGCGGAATAGGGTAAGCGCTTTCAGCCGGAATCACCGGCATTTGCGCAAAATGGCTTCCAGTAACCGTTTCTGCCAATCCCCACGCTAAAAAACTATAGTTTCCGGTATGCTGTTCTTTTTGGCTGGAATACAAAAACGCCAAATGTTTCTGCGCTCCAAGCGCTTGTAGTGCTTCGAGTGGTTCAATCCAATGATAGGCGGCGATACGCTGATGCATGGGTAATATTACTGCTTCCACAACGGGTGATGCTGCTGTGCATACTGAATTCTATCGGTTTGCAACAGAGAAAATAATGGATTTTCAAGCGGAGCATACTCAAATCCCAGCGGGGTAATGGCGCTAACTTCGGCTATCAAATAACGGCTATTGCTAAGCCATACCGCTTCTGCATCGGCTAATGTTTCGAGGGATGTTTCTACTTCGTGCACTGGCCATGGGCTTAGGCGCATAACGGCTTCCCGTGTGCTGCCGCGCAGGCAATTTGTTTGCAACGAAGGGGTATAGAGCACGTGGTTTTTAAGCCAGAATAGGTTGGCATTTGCGGCTTCACACAGCATGCCATCATGCGAGAGCTGGAGGGCGTTATCGCAGTGTTGCTGTGAAGCTTCCAGCAACGTGAGTGTATTGTTCAGACCAATATTCCATTTCAGTGAACCATCAAGATAACTGGCGGGAAATCGCCGATACGTGCTTACATACAGGCGTAATTTGGAGGCAGCAGTCGGAAATGCTATTGGGTAAAATTCCATAATGACATTGGTGGCGCAATCGATGGGGTAATAACCACGGCTGCCACTGCCACGGCTAACCGTGATACGCAGTGTGCCCTCAGCGCTGGGCGAGGCGTGAAGTAGTAGCGCTTTCACCCATTCAGTCAGGCGAACAGGCAATGGAATTTGGCTTAATTGCGAGGCTTTTTGTAATTGTGCGCGATGGAATTCCCATTGATATGGCACGCCAGAAACCACCGCAATGGTTTGAAAAAAGCCATCACCGAAGCGAAAACTGCGGTCTGAATGGGTGATATGTGGCTGCGAGGCGCTTACTAACTGGCCATTGACAGAGAGAGTGGGTAGGGTATCCATGCAGCAACTATACAACGAACAAACGGTTTCGCCAGCATGAGCACACATTTTTCTTCGGCATTTTTAATCGATGATATTCGCCTGCAGTCATTTTTGGGTATTTACGATAGTGAACATCTGGCGCGGCAACCTGTGAGCATTAGTTTGCGGCTTTATTTTCCTTCGCCGCCGACATGGGTGTTCGATGATCATGTAACGTTTTTTGATTATCAGGTGCTGGTCAATAAAATTACCGAAATGGTGGAAATCAGATCATTCCGGCTGATTGAATATATGGCGCAAGAAGCCATGCGCATAGTGCGCGAACATCTGGATTCGATTGATGCGGGGCATTTTAAAATCTGGCTGAAGCTCACCAAAGTTACCCCGCCTATTGAGCAATTAAAGGGTGGCGCTTCGTTTGTAATTACCGATTTGCCGATTGGCTCAGCGATTGTGGATGTGGTGTAATGCAGGGAATTTACATTGCACTTGGCAGCAACGAAGGTGATCGGGAAGCGAATTTGCGTGCCGCCATTCAGCATATGCACGCGCGCGATATACGCTGTGTTGCGCAATCATCTATTCATGAAACGCCAGCGCTCATGCCAGAAAATGCGCCATTATCGTGGAATAAGCCGTTCTTAAATCAAGTGATAGAAATTACCACGCAACAATCGCCCGAGGCGCTGCTTGTAACCTTAAAATCGATTGAGATGCTGCTTGGTAGAAAACCAGCCGAGCGATGGGCGCCACGCCCCATTGATTTAGATATTCTTGTGTATCATAATATCATTTCAGATGCCCCATCGCTGCAATTGCCGCACCCGCAATTGCATTTGCGTGAATTTGTGCTTCTGCCGTGGCTGGAAATTGCGCCACATTGGCACTGGCACGGTAAAAAACTGATACACATGCTTCAGGCACTGCAGCACACTGATGCCGCGCTCGATGCCGCATAGCCAACTGGTTGGCATTCTGAATGTCACCCCCGATTCGTTTTCGGATGGTGGTGAAGCCTTTAGTGAAGCAGCCGCGATTCAGAAATTTGAACAATTAGTGAATGATGGCGCCGATATTGTGGATATTGGCGCTGAATCTACGCGGCCCGGTGCCACCCCCATAAGCCCTGATGAAGAATGGCAGCGCCTTGCGCCCCTGTTGCGCCATCTGCAAATCCATCCGCTGCGCAAAAAAGTGCAGATAAGCATTGATACGCGGCACGCAAAAACCGCTGAAAATGCGATAGGGCTTCATGTCGATATCATCAATGATGTGAACGGCCTGAATGACCCCGCAATGCACCGTGTATTGGCGGCAAGCGATGTGCGTATCGTGGCGATGCATTCACTTTCTGTTCCCGCCGATAAATCGATTGTGCTGGATGATGGCGTCGATGTTGTGGAAGTGATTCGTAGTTGGCAGGCCGAAAAAATGGCATTGGCAGAGTCAAACGGAATTCATCCAGAACGTATCATATGGGATCCAGGTATCGGATTTGGTAAAACAGCTGCGCAATCCTTACAGCTGATGGCGCGCATGGATGATTATTGTTGTCCACCAAAAAATTGGCTGATTGGCCATTCAAGAAAATCGTTTTTATCATTGATAGATAACGGCAATCGTGATTCTGCAACCATAATGTGTTCTGTGTTTATTATGGGGCAGGGTATTGGCTATCTGCGAGTGCATGATGTGGCCGCGCATGCCGAATTACGCAGGGTGCTAGCATGAACAGCGAGGCATTGCTGCAATCGCTGCTGCAGCTATGTGGCGGCAGCATTAAGCTCACGCTTGATCGTGTAGCGCAATTGTTGGAAGCGGTGGGTAATCCGCACCATCATTTGCCGCCCACCATTCATGTGGCAGGCACCAACGGCAAGGGTTCAACGATTGCCTATTTGCGCGCGATGTACGAGGCCGAGGGGTATCGCGTGCATGTGTACACCTCGCCGCATCTGGTGCGGTTTCACGAGCGCATTGTGCTGGCGGGGCATGAAATTTCTGATGCGTATTTAAGCGAATTGCTTACGCGTATCACGCCACTGGTTCAGCAATATCAGGTAACTTATTTTGAAGTGATTACGGTGCTGGCATTTATGGCATTTCATGAAAACCCTGCCGATGCGTTGTTGCTCGAAGTGGGGCTGGGTGGGCGTTTGGATGTAACCAACGTGATTCCGCAAAAAATCGCAGCGGTGATTGCGCCCATAGGCTATGACCATATGGAATTTTTGGGCAATACACTTGCGTTAATTGCTGCTGAGAAAGCCGCTATTATGCATGCTAAATGCCCTGCTATTCTGGCGCCTCAAACCCCCGAAGCGGCAACAACATTATTGAATCATGCGCAAACCACAGGCGCTATCCCGATACAATATGGCGTAGATTGGGATGTTGTGGCGCACGATTCTGGTGGAGAAATTACGCTGCAAGGCCATCGGTTTCACATTCCCAAACCAGCGTTGTTGGGTAGCCATCAGCTTTCCAACGCTGCGCTTGCAGCAGTAACCGCAATGCAATGCCGACATGTGCTGCCCATAACTGAAGCATCGATTGCGCGTGGCGTTACAGAAGCACGCTGGCCAGGGCGCCTTCAGCGCCTTACTTATGGGCCGTTTGTGGAAAGCTGGCAGCATAAAGGCGATGTGTATCTGGATGGAGGGCATAATTCGCATGCGGCGCAAGCGATTGCCACGCATTTTAAAGGGCAATCCATAACGGTGTTGCTGGCGATGATGGCGCGAAAAGATGTCGAAGAATTTTTGCGAATTATCGCGCCTATTACTGCGTTTTTGATTGTGATGGCAGTGCCCAATCATGAAGCCGAAAGCGCCGATGCAACCTATTTGGCAAATATAGCAAAGAAGGTGGGCATTTCGGTTATTCATCAAGCCTCAAACGTTGAAAATGCCCAAACCTTGCTTGCTCAGTGTGACTCGGCAACACTTTTGGCCACCGG
>JBILFK010000116.1:0-5243 GCA_044351685.1 Rickettsiales bacterium
TCGCCTCGTACATGCTTTCGGGCAAGCCCGAACGCATATACAGTGCCCGCGTGCCTAAATCGCCTTTATCGCTTAGCAATTTTGCGGCATTGTTCGTGGGTACATTGGCCAGCCTAGCAATGCCCGCGCGGAAAAAGTTCAGGTAACCTCGGCACAGCGATGTCATCACCACCGAAGCGGTTAAGCGGTTCTCGGTGGCCATTTGCGCCACTAGCTGTTCGATTTCCGCCGCGGGTGGGTTATTGGCCAGCAGCTTCATCAAGGTATCTTCGCGGGTGCCAGCGGTATCTTTGGCAATCTGCGCATCGCTTAAGTTATATTTCGCTTTCAGTTCGGCGGCTACGCTATCGGTGGCCTGCGCGATCAGTTTTTCGACAATCGCCACTGGCATCGGGTAACGCCCGACCATGGCGCCGATCACCTCGGATTCATTACTGAAATCATCGATGATTTTGCCAAGCGTGCGCTCGCTGATTTTCGCGCTATCGTTGGTAAGCAAGGTGCTCACCACCTGCGGGTAGCTGGTCTCCACCAGCGCTTCAGAAACACGGTCGGAAACCGAGGGGCGCTTGGCAATGGTGATAAGTTTGGAAATTTCATCGCTCGATTCGACAATACGCACCAAATCGGCATCGCTTAACACATTGGAAACCGCCAGCACCGGCAGCGCCACGCGCTCCACATCCTGCACCATATGCAGCACAATATCGCGGGGGATCAGGTCGTTTTCTTTCACGCGGTCCGCCAGCGTTTGCCGCACCGCCTGCGTGGCATCTTTCATCAGCAGGCGAAAAATATGTTCGGCCACTTCGCGTTCACGTGCAGCAAAGCTGTCGCTATTATAGTTTACTGTCACCTTCTCGAGCACTTCAATGCGCGAATCGGGCGAATCGTCGCGCATCAAGCGCTCAACATCGGTTTGGGTCAGGATAATGGCGTTCTGTGCGCTGCTCATGCCATGCCCTTAATGAATGGTGGGCGCTTCATGCACACTACGGCCAACAATCGCCAGTAAGGTATCCATGTACGGTATTTCTTTATCGAAGCCACCACCGGTAATACGCTCGACCATGCGCTGGCAGAAATCGTTATTGCGGTAAGTGCCATATTCGGTTTCTTCAAGCGCCAAGCGCAGCATTACCTTGACGGCGGGGTAAAAACTTTCCGGAAGCTGCGCCGATTCATACAGCGCCTTAAAGCCCAGCGGGCCGGGATCGAGCAGCAAAATACGCGCATTCGAAGGCGGAATGCCCACCAGCTTGGCAATCGCCGTTTCAAAAAAGCGTAAATCGCCAATGCACAACGAACGCAAAATCACCGAATGCGTCAGGCGCTTGTTTTTATACATGCTATCAATGAGCTTGATAATATCCTGCTGGCTCATCCACGGCGAAAGAAATTGCAGCACTGCCGTTTCGCGCGAGGCATCACCCGCCTCTTCCACCACATGTTTGCTCATTTTATAGCGCTTGGTGAGCTGCTTTTTGAGGTTATCGGAAACACTGTGAAATAGCTTTTCAGCGAAATCATAGGGCAGGCCACCACGATACACCAATTCTTCGAGCACCGAGGCATCTTTGGCGAATTCTTCCATCACCAGCGCAATCGTGCTATCGGCCAGCGACGCCGATTTATTGGCAAGCACTTCACGTGCAACATCTGGTTCGCGCGTTTCAGTGAGTGCATGCGCCAGCGATTTCGAAACGCTTTCGCGTTTGGAAATGGCCATAAGCTTTGGCAGTTCGCGGGTCACGCGCACAATATCGATCAAATCTTCTTCGCTCAGCACAAACGAATATTGCAGCACCGGCACTGCCACTTCGCTTTTATCGTGCGCTAATCCCCAGATAATATCGCGCGGCACATTCAAATTATCTTTCAGCTCGTTGGCCAGCACTTGCCGCACGCGTATTTCAGAATCCTTAAGCAACAGGCGAAAAATCTCGAGCGAAAGCCGCATTTCGGTTTCGCTGAAATCGCCGCTATTAAACCCGGCGCAGATTTTCTCGGCAATCCGCGTGCGCCCCGAAGCCGAAGGCTCGCGCATCAACTGTTCCAGATCAGCATGGCTGAGGGTATGGCTTTGTGGTTTTGGTGTAGACATGACTAAAATGTTATACGCCTTTACAGTAAAGTTTTAGTTAACATGCTGGCCGTTTTGCGGCAAGCAAAGCCCACGCTTTCACTTGATTTTCGCGACTTTATGGGTAGGGTTGCCTAAATCGTGGTGGTCGCGCATCACCACCCCCACCTTGACGGAGTTTCTATGAGCAAACTATACCCCGATGCCAGCGCCGCACTTGCGGGTTTGCTGCGCGATAATATCACCATCATGTCGGGCGGTTTTGGCCTGTGCGGCATCCCGGAACATTCGATTGCCGAACTAAAACGCAGCGGCATTAAGGGCCTTACCATCATTTCGAATAATTGCGGGGTCGATGAATTTGGCCTCGGTATTCTGCTGAAAGACCACCAAATCAAAAAAATGGTGTCGTCGTATGTGGGTGAAAACAAAACCTTCGAAACGCAATACTTAAACGGCGAGCTGGAAATTGAGTTCAACCCGCAAGGCACGCTGGCCGAGCGCATTCGCGCAGGTGGCGCCGGCATTCCGGCATTCTTCACCAAAACCGGCGTGGGCACAATTGTTGCCGAAGGCAAGGAAGTACGTGAATTTGGCGGCGAAAACTACGTCATGGAAACTGGGCTCATCGCCGATTTAGCCATCGTGAAAGCCTGGAAAGGCGACGAAGCCGGCAACTTAATTTACCGCAAAACCGCGCGCAATTTTAACCCGATGATGGCCAGCGCCGGCCGCGTCACCGTAGCCGAAGTCGAAGAGCTGGTGCCTGTCGGCAGCCTCAGCGCCGACGACATCCACACCCCGGGCATTTATGTGCAGCGCATGTTTGTGGGCAAGCATTTCGAAAAGCGTATTGAAAACCGTACCGTCCAAAAGGCGGCATAATAATTGTTTAACCCGTGATTCGAGGTTCAGTAGAACCGAGTCAGCCATGAGCCAGCGAAAGCTGCGCGAAGGCGAGGACAGAACGTCCGAGGCCGAAGCAAAACGAAGGAGACCACGATGGCATGGAACCGCGATGAAATGGCAGCGCTCGCTGCGCGTGAACTGAAAGATGGATTTTATGTGAATCTGGGCATTGGCATCCCCACGCTGGTGGCCAACCATATTCCCGCAGGCATGCAGGTCACGCTGCAATCGGAAAATGGCATGCTCGGCATGGGGCCCTTCCCCACCGAAGCAGAAATCGATGCCGATTTAATCAACGCCGGCAAACAAACCATCACCCAGCTTCCGGAAAGTTCGTTTTTTTCAAGCGCTGATTCCTTCGCCATGATTCGCGGTGGGCATATTGACCTGACGATTCTCGGCGCGCTTCAGGTTTCCGAAAAAGGCGATTTGGCTAACTGGATGGTGCCCGGCAAAATGGTGAAGGGTATGGGCGGCGCGATGGATTTGGTGGCCGGCGTAAAACGCGTAGTGGTGATTATGGAACATAACGCCAAAGATGGCACCGCCAAGCTAGTGAAGCAATGCAGCCTGCCGCTCACCGGTGTGGGCGTGGTCGATATGGTGATTTCGGATCTTGCGGTGTTCACCATCGAGAATGGCGCGCTGGTGCTGCGCGATATGGCGCCCGGCGTTACGCTCGATGAGCTGAAAGCCAAAACCGAAGCGGCCTTCACCGTGGCGCTTTCCAAAGCGGCGGCCTAATGCTTCTGAAGGCGCGTAGCAAAATTCTGCTTTACGCGCTGGTATTGACCGAAAACGCTAAAGAAGCACCCAAGGCACGCTAACCAAGATGTTACGCTGTCTCACCGGTTGCAAACGCCACCAGCACACCGCGCTTTTTGAAATAGGTTTGTAGCATCTTCCGCCCTTGCCGATTATTCTGCGGCAGGCGCGCAGGATCCATGACCACGGTATTCTTACTCTGTGCGTGGAGCGCGGCTTTCAGCACTGCAATCGCAGAATCTAACCCTACATTCTGATCATTCAGCGCACGGTGCACCTGCTCCAGTGCTTCATTCACACTAAGCATGGCGATTATGGCGTAATTTCAAACGTTGCATCCACTTCCACCGCCACGCCGAATGGCAAGCCGGAAACCCCGACCGCAAAGCGGGCATGTTTGCCCGCATCGCCAAACAGATTCACCATCATGTCGGAAACGCCGTTGGCTACCTTGGGGTGGTCGGTAAAGTCATCGGGGGCGTTAACAAAAACACCTAAACGCACCAGCCGCTTAATACGGCCCCAGTCGCCACCCAGAATAAATTTCGTATGCGCCAGAATATTCAGCCCGCAAATGCGCGCGCATTCCTGCCCTTGCTCAATGCTATATTCGCGCCCAACCTTGCCAATAAATTGCGGCTTGCCACCCTGCATGGGCAGCTGGCCCGATACGAACACCATACCGCCTGCAACCGTGCAGGGCACATAATTGGCGGCGGGCAAGGTGGCCTCTGGCAATGTAAGTCTAAGTTCTTGAAGCTTTTTTTCGATATCAGACATCGTGGATCTCCTGCATGGTTAGGCGCCTTCTCTAGCATATTTTTGGCGCTTGAAAAGCGTTATCCACGTACCCTTTATTGCCATGAATTACGCCAGAATGTCACAGTAATAGTGCGAAGCTATCTGAACCCCCACTAAATATGGCAATTTCACTGGTATTTTCTAAAAATTTGTCAAAAACTTGTCTTAAACTTGCAATAATGGTTAACAAAGTTTATTTTTTGTGCTATTGTTCGAGCGTCAATGTATTAACATTTTGGGGAGTTTCTATGAATAAGGCAGAATGGCGTGATCGCGTATGGAATATGATGCTGTGCTTCTGTGCAGTCTATGCAGTGATGTTGCTGCCAGATGCAGCGCATGCAGCAGTCGCCGGCGGCGGCACGATTGGTAAATTGCTGTGTAACGTTGCCGATTGGTTCACTGGCCCTGTCGGTCAAGGTATCGCGACCTTAGCGATCATCGTGGTTGGTCTGGGTGCGTTGATGGGTAAAGTATCGTGGGGTATGGCCATCATCGTGGGTATTGGTGTGGCAGTTATTTTCGGCGCGCCTACCATCGTATCTGAACTTGGTGCTGGCGGCTCGGGCTGCTAGGCTGAGGCACATGTCTTAGGAAAGCGCCACCTCTCAGCTTAGAGGTGGCGCTTTTTTGTTCTAGGTTCTAGATTGTAGGTTCCTTCACCTTACGCTGGAGAGCGCATGCT
>JBILFK010000001.1:0-36307 GCA_044351685.1 Rickettsiales bacterium
AAATTTTAAGAAAGCTTTGTTAACTTTACACTAGGTAAGACTAGGGTTAACAATGCGCGCTATGGCAAAAAAATCACTACTGAAGAACTCCGAGGGCGCCGCCGCTTTGGAATTTGCACTGGTATTCCCGGTGATGATTTTCTTTGTGATGGCCATTATCGAATTTGGCCTGATTATGCATGTCAACACGCTGGTCGATAATGCTACGCACGAAGGCGCACGCTTAGGCACCACCGGCAACACCTATGCTGACCTCAACGCCACCGGCTTAGAGCGCAAAGAATTTATCGATAGTTATATTCGCGATCAATTAGGTAACTGGGTGCGCAGTAGCGACCAGTTAAACGTGACCACCAAAATTATCGGCGCCAACATTGGTGCTGTGGGAAATAACTTAACCACGGTGGGGCATCAGGGATTTGGTAGTGGCGGCGAGGCCGTTGTCTATAATGTGCAATATAAGTGGCAAATTCTTACACCGATTATGGCCAATATCATTGGCGAAGATGGCAATTTTCTTATGACCGCTACTGCTGTCGTGAAGAACGAAAATTTCAAATAGGCATATACCAACAGAGATGACACAGAAAAAGCAGAGGATATTAGAACGATTCTACCGTGACGAAGGCGGTGTCGCCTTCCTTGAATTCGTGTTTATGCTGCCGGTATTTATTATCATTTTTTATGGGCTTATTGAAGTATCGCGACTCATTCAAATGCACCAAAAAATGGGAAATGCTGCGCATTCTGTCACCAATCTTATCAACCAGAATTTTAACATCAGCAATGCGCTGATTAACGAATATGCCAGCACACTTCCCGCGATGGTTTCGCCGTTCGATTCCGAAGGGGTGGGCATGATAGTCACTGCGATTGAAGTGCCGCTTACTGCCACGCAACCCATCACGGCGTGGCAACGCCAATCAGGCGTGGTGCGCGCCAGTCGCGTATCGGGCGGACAAGGCGCAGTGCCGACGCTGCCTTCGCTAGCGCTGGTGCCAGGAGATCAGGTGATTGCGGTGGAGATTTTCCTCGACTACCGCCCCATATTGGATAATGATACAGTGCGAACGATGCTAGGAATCTCGCCTGAAGGAGTGTATAAAGTAAGCATTGCACGGCCGCGCTTTGGCGCATTTAATTTACCACCAGCCTAAACGACCACCATTTAGAGAAGTGAAGGTGTGACATGAAATTACGAACCATTCTTCTTACAACGTCGCTATGTGTTGGCCTGCAGTCGCAGGCATGGGCGGTCAGTTGGCCACAGGCACCACTCGCATGTTTGCCCGATCGCGCCGAGCGCTGGAATGACGCATCGGAAATGACCCCGTGCCACTGCCCGCCACCTGAATTTTGCCCTGAGAAAATCGATGTCGGCCCAAACACAGTGAGCTTCCACGTCGATGTTGAAAATGGCGGTGGCTATGAATTAACCGGCGCGCAGGTGCTTCCTCCCGGGTTTAAACCCGAAGATGCGCTTAAGCTTTCGCCTGAGCAAATTAAGGAATACATCGCCAATGCGATGCTGTCGATTTACAACGTCGATACGCGAACAGGCTGTGCTAACAATGCCGACATTAGCACCTGCTTTTGGAGCACCACAGTGACCACCAAAGTAGGTGGCGGTGCACTCGATGGCTGGGCACCCGATAAATTGAAGCTGCCGATTCAGCTGGCGGTGCGTTGCTGTGACCATATTTGCCCGGACGGATCAGCACCACAATACCGCGATGTCCAAGTAACCGAGCCGCGCCCGAATGGGCAAGGGCTGGTGTTCACGCAAGCCGACGCTGACGGCTTTGCTGCAGAATTAAATGCCATTCGTGATCAAGCCATTGCTGATGCCGAAGCCCAGGCCGCTGCCGATTGTGCTGCAGCTGGTGGCGGCGGTGGTGGCGGTGGTGGCGGTGGCGGCGGTGGTGCCTCGTAGGAAAATATAGTGATGCGTGCGTGTAATATCGTTTTAGGGGAGATTCCTGTGAACCAGATGAAATGGCGTAATCGCGTAGCAGGTGCCGTGCTATGCCTCAGCACCGTGTTTGCTTTGACCATGTTACCGCATGCAACCTATGCAGCCACACTGAACAGCGATGCTGGCTTTGATGTGGCCGTGTTCATGCAGAACGATATCAACGTCAACGCCGATGGCGGTGGTGGCGGCGGTGTTGGTGGCGGCGGCGGTGGTGGTGGCGGTGTACCACCCGTACCGCCTCCTGTTGGGCCGGTGTGCCAACCTGCGCAAATTCCTGCCGTTGTTGGCACCATCGATGCTGCCATTGCTGCGATGAACAATCTGGCACGCAATAGTGGCCAATTAAACGCCACCAAAGCCGCGCTCGATGCCGTGAGTGCAGTGAACAGTGAAGCGAACACCAGTGGCGGCATGCGCCAGCTGCAAGATGCGTTGCAGTTAGAATATGATTATCTACGAACCCTGAGAACCATCACCGTGCAGGAAGCTTACTGCGCACCTGCGGGAACCATGGTAACCACCTACCCGCGCGAAGGCTGCATTCTTTCTGGCACGCCCATCACGCTTGCTGATGGCACCACCAAACCCATTGAAGCTCTGAACCTGAACGATGAGGTAAAGGGCTATCTGGGGCCGGTGAAAATTATCGCGCTCAACAAATTCACCCAGCGCGAAGACTTCATGTACAGCATCAATGGTGGTGAAGCCTTCTTCACGGTAGAACACCCGATTCTGACGCCGAAGGGCTGGAAATCGATCGATTCAACAATCACTTCCGTGAAAAGCGATATTAAAATTATCGGCACACTTAAAGTGGGCGATACCGTGCTGACGGCCGACCGCAAGGAAGTGGTAGTGAAATCGATTGATAAACACAAAATTTCCAAAGGTGTCGATGCGTACAACATCTCCACCGAAGGCGATGGCAGCTTTGTTGCCAATGGCTACATTATGAAGGGCTTCAAAAACGTGCAGATGCATTATTAGGCAGCACATGATCAGGAGAACAGCTATGAAACCTATGCACCATATGATCCGTACGCTGATTGCTGATACGCGGGGAAGTATCCTGATTGTGGGGGGTTTCTCGGTTATGACCCTCACTACGCTGGCCGCGGGTGCTACCGAATTCGCCAATTTCGTGAACCGCAAAAACATGATTGAAAATGCCGCCGATAGCGCGCTGCTTGCTGCGGCAACCGTGTCGCGCTCGCAGGATATCAACGCGGTGGTCACCAAGTTTTTCAATGCCAATATTCCGGATGAATACAAAGATTCAATTGAGCTGGGCGCCATCACGGTGACCACCAACCCCGATACGCTCGAATGGTCGGCCACCATTGATGCTAAAATTAAAACCAAACTCGCAAAATTCATTGGCTTTGATAATTTTAACATGCGGCACAAAGTTTCTGTGGCTTGGGATATTTCCAAGCGCTTAGAGACGGTGTTTTTGGTCGATAGCTCGGCCTCGATGTGCACGAATACCGTGCGTTCAGAAAAAGAAGATGGCGCGTTCGTGCTAAAATATGAACCCGACTTTACCTGCAAAAAACTCACCGCCATGAAGCGTGCGATGAGCTACGTGATTGATAATGGCCTCTCGAGCATTCAGGGGCTTGGTGGGCCAGCATTCTATGCAGGTATTATACCCTTTAACCACAAGGTGCGCCTGCCGAATCTCGATTCAGCACCGGAAGCATTGATTGGCAGCGAAAAGAACCTGACTGCTGAAAAAACCGGCCTCGATAAAAACAAATTCAGCACGGGGGATGCTAACTACTTCACCGATTTCACCGACGCCGAACCACTCTCGCCAGTGATTCCGCTAAAATCATTGAATACGGACGCCGATAAACAGGAACTGAAGGCGTTGATCAATGGCATTAACCAAAGCCCGGTTGGCCGTGGCTGGACACGCTCGAACATTGCCGCCCTAACGTCTGCGCTGATGTTGGATCCGGATAATTATGCCGCATTCGGCGGCGAGAAGCCGAATGCGTTTGAGCCCGGTAAAACCGATAAAATCGTCATCATGATGACCGATGGCGCCAATATCGGTTGCTGCTATGCCGCACACCCGGAAGGCAATTACGATAATCAGTATTTGTATCTCTACGAAGTTGATAACGCGCACATGGTGGGGCTTGAAAACATGCCGGAACTGGCACGTTATCAGCAAAAATATAATATCCCGCAAAAAGGTCTCTGCTCAGAAATGAAAGAGCAAGGCATCACCATTTACTCCGTGGTGTATGATGTGGATGACCGTGACCCGGGCGGCAGAGCGATTAAAAATGTGTATGAGCAATGCGCATCGAGCGAGCAGCATTATTTCGATGTGCACGATGAAGAGCAGTTGCAGCTGGCGTATAAAACCATTGCACAATCGCTACTGCGTCTGCGTATCACCTACTAACCCGTTACTTCAAAGTCCTTCGGCTACGCCTCAGTGTACTTTGAAGCAGATCAACGAATCGGGTGGCACGAGTCTGCCTAGAGCCAGCGAAGCGTCGCGAAAGCCAGCACGGTGCCTGCTCGGCCGGGGCACATTAAAACTTTGGCAGGTTCAGTTCGCGGTTCATATAGACATGCATCAGCAGTCCGCACGCCGCAAGCGTGGCAATCATGAACGAGCCACCATAGGAAAGAAACGGTAACGGCACCCCCACCACGGGAATCATGCCCATGACCATCGCCATATTAATGAAGATGTGCACAAACAGCATGGCCGCCACCCCCACCGCAATCATGCGGCCAAAGGCGTGGCGCGTGCGCACCGCAAGCATGATGGCAAACCACAGCACCGCGCCATACAATACCAGCAATATCAGTGCGCCAAAAAACCCGAGCTCTTCGGCAAGCATCGTGAAAATAAAATCGGTTTGTTTTTCGGGTAGAAAATCGAGCTGCCCCTGCGAACCATTGAGCAGGCCTTTGCCAAAAAATCCGCCCGAACCAATAGCGATTTTCGATTGAATAATGTTATACCCCGCCCCCAGCGGATCGCTCGCGGGGTCGAGAAATGTCATTACGCGTTTTTGTTGGTAGGGGTGCAAAAACTGGTAAATAATCGGCACGGCTGCAAGCGCCGCCGTGATGGTTCCGGCGAAATACCACCAGTGAATACCCGCCATAAAACACATAATATACGCGACCATCGCCAGAATGGTTGCCGTGCCCAGATTTGGTTGTAGCAAAATCAGCACCGCCGGAATTGCCAGCAGCACAATGGGCACCATCAGCACCAGCAAATGCCGTGTGCCATCGAGTGTGGCGCTGTGAAAATATCGCGCCAGCGCGATAATTAGGCCAAGCTTCATCAGTTCAGAAGGTTGCAGCGTAATAAACCCGATATTCACCCAGCGCTGTGCGCCACCGCCGATCATTCCCATCGCTTGCACCACCACCAGCAACAGCACGCACAGCACATAAAATAGGTAGCTGCTCGCAAGCAGCGTGCGCGTGGGCAGCAAGCTGATGCCAACAAACAGCACCATGCCCACCACCCATTTGGTGGCTTGCGGAATGGCAAACACAAACGGGTCGCCGCCTGAAGCAGAATATTGCATCACCATGCCATACGCTGAAAGCAGCAGCACCAGTAGTAAAAACCCGCCATGCATATCTTGTAGGCGCCGCTGCAGGCGTTTCCATTTATGTGAAGCAAAAATCATGCGCCCGTTACCTCCAGCGTTTTGCGCATGACATCACGCGCAATGGGTGCAGCCGTTGATGCGCCACCGCCGCCATGCTCGATCATCACGGCGCAGGCATAGGTGGGGTTCCAGCTAGGCGCGTAGCCCACAAACAAGGCGTGGTGGCGGAAGCGCCAAGGAATCAGGTTTTGGTTTTGCCCGCGCACCGTAATGCGCCGCACCTGCGAGGTGCCAGTTTTACCGGCAAATTTATAGGCTTCTTCTTTAATGGCGCTGGCATAGGCTGTGCCAACCGGGCTATTCACCACCAAATCCATACCGTTAATCACTTCACGCAGATGCGCTTCTTCGATGTCGATGAAGCTATATTTTTTCAGGTCTTCTTCGGTTGCTGGCAGCAAGCGCGGGTGAATTTTTTTGCCGCCATTCACCATGCGCGCGGTCATCACCGCAAGCTGTAGCGGGGTGGTCAACACATCGCCCTGACCGATGGCGGCATTAATGGTTTCGCCCGGATTCCAGCCAGCGTTACGCGTCGCCATTTTCCATGCCGGGTCGGGGATAATGCCGGGGCGTTCACCCTTCAGCCCCAGCCCGGTGGACACACCTAAGCCAAATTCGCGCGCCATATCGGCAATACCCTGAATGCCCACAGCACGCCCCACGGTGTAAAAATACGTATCGCAGGAACCGGCAATCGCTTCTTGCAGGTTCACATGCCCGTGGCCTTCGGGCTTCCAGCAATTGGCGCGGTGATTGCCCAACATGTAAAATCCGGGGCAGAAAATGCGCGTTTGTGCATTCACTTTTCCGGCAGCCAAACCGGCAAGGCCGGTAATCATTTTAAAGGTCGAGCCGGGCGGGTATTGCCCGGCGATGGCTTTGTTGAGCAGTGGGTTTTTTTCATCTTTCAGCAAACTATCCCAGTAATTCTGGTGAATGCCTTTACTAAATTCATTCGGGTCGAAGCCAGGCACCGAAACCAGCGCTAAAATTTCGCCGGTATGCACATGCATCACCACCACTGCGCCGGATTGACCCACCAGTTTTTCAATAATAAATTCCTGCAGGGCAGCATCGACCGTGAGCTTCAACGTGTCGCCGGCCACGGGCTCCTGCGTTTTTAAAATGCGCACCGGCATGCCGCGCACATTCACTTCCACGTGCCGCGCACCTGCTTTGCCTTGCAGCTCTTTTTCAAACATCACCTCGACGCCATTTTTGCCGATTTTCATTTCCGGCAGATTCAGCAGCGGTTCATCGGGCTTCACATCGTTCTGCGCCACCCGCCCTACATAGCCAAGCAAATGCGCGGCATGGTCGCTAAAGGGATAATTGCGCCACTGCCCTTCTTCGATGCTTACCCCTGCCAACTCGGGCAAATGAAATTCGATGGCGGCCATTTCCTGCCATAATAAATGTTCACGAATCAGCATGGGCGGCGCGGGGCGCTGCTGCGGAATTTGTGCATGCAGTTTTTGCCATTCGGTTTTCGGCCAGTTGAGCAGGCGGTAAATACGCTTTAGGGTGCGGCGCGCTTCATCGGGGCGTTCGCGGTCGAGCATTAGGCGGTAGTTAATATCGTTCCCCGCCAGCACCACCCCTTGCCTGTCGGTGATAATGCCGCGCGGCGGCATTAATAGCTGCACTTTAATGCGGTTGCCTTCGGCCTCGGTTAGATACTCGTCGCCTTTAACGAATTGCAGATAATAGAGCCGTGAAAGCAGTGCCGTGGCACCCAGCGCCTGCACCCCGCCCAGCACAAAGGCGCGGCGAGTAAGCATACGTTGTTGATCCAGTAAGCGCGACATGGAGTATAGTTACCCGGCTGAGGGGTGCGGTGGCCAGAGTAATTTGTAGTTTATTCGCTTAGGTATGGGGCATGCGACGCAACAGATAGCTGTAGCCGTGATGCACCAACGGATAGAACAGTATGGTGCTTGCCAGATACGGCAGGCTTGCGTGCAGCGTGCCATGCTCCAGATCAAGCAGCCTTACCGCCGCATACGCCGCCAGCGTATAGCCAACGGCCACCACCGCAAAGCTTGCCCATAGCACCCGAAAAACTTGCCGCGAAAGCAACCTACGGGCAGGTTCCATAGCAAGTTGCAACACCACCGACAGCGTGGCATTCAGCCCCATCGGTGCGCCGAGCGTGATATCGGCCAGCGCGCCCAACAAAAAAACCGCCAACACCGGCATGGTTGCAGGCGCATAGAGCGTGAAAAAAAACACTGTCATCAGCAACATGTTTGGGTAGATGGGCAGCCAGCTAAAGGGCGCAGGTGTCACCGCCAGCAGCAGCAAAAAGCCGCACACCAGCACCGGCACCGCATTGCGTAACTGCGCCGAAATGTTAGTTTGATTCATGGCGCGGGGAGATGTTCCCTTCATACTGCACAATGCGCACATAGCCTGGCGCATCCAGCGGGCGAATCGGCTTCACGAGAATGGCATCATCGCTGACACTAAAAATTTTGCCCACCATAATTCCCGAAGGCACGAGCGCACCATCATCGGTGGTGAGAATCATTTCGCCGGGCTTCGGTGCAGCATGCGGCGCAACAAACGATAATTTTAGCATCTCGCCGCCAGTGCCGGTGAGAATCGCGCGCGTATCCGATTTACTAGTGACCACCGGAATGCGCGAATTCACATCAGTAATGCTTAGCACGCGTGCATGATGGCTGCTCAATTCCATCACCCGACCTATCAGGCCATACGCATCGATCACCGGCTGGTAGCGGGCAATACCATCGCGGCTACCGGCATTGATCAGCAGGCTATGCGCATTGCCTGACTGCAAATCGGCGATCACTTTCGCGCTGGTGTAATGCAGTTGCGCCACGGGCTGATACGCCATCAGTTCGCGCAGTGCTTTATTTTCCTGTTCCAGTGCCACGGCCACCGCTTGCCAGCGGCGTAGCCCATCGTTTTCCTGTTGTAATTGCGCATTGAGTGCGTGGGCAGAAGCCATATCGGCAAGGTACGCCTGCGCATTGCGAAAGCTTTCGACCGGTGCGCGCACCGCTTCAAACACTGGCGCCAAGGTGGAAAGCACCTGTATACGCGCCTCAGCAAGCGCCGGATGGTTGGCGCGGCCTAGCACCAGCAAGGTCACGCCCGTGACTAAACAGGCAACGAGTAAACCGCGTTGAATCAATAGCTTAGGTGAAGCACTTGCCTGTGCAATATCGCGTAATCGGCTCATGGGTGGTGTCTGCGCGCTATAATATTGTTTCACTTACTATGTGAAATTGCTGGATTTTCTGCAAGCGTTTTCGCAAAAAACCGTGCCTGCGCAGCATTTTTAAAAAAGGGGAACTATTCCTGCTTGAACAGCACATGCTTGAAAATATCAGGATTTTCAAGCGTTTTACCGGTGCCAATCGCCACGCAGGAAAGCGCATCTTCGGCCACAAAGACCGGCAGGCCGGTGGCTTGGCTTAGCACCACATTCAGGTGTTTGAGCAGCGAACCACCGCCCGACATGACAATCCCCTTATCGACAATGTCGCTGGAGAGTTCGGGTGGGGTGCATTCGAGTGCAACCTTCACCGCATCGATGATTTGCGATACGGGTTCAATCAGCGCTTCGGCGATTTGGGCTTCGGAAAGCACGAGTTCTTTTGGCACGCCGTTCATTAAATCGCGGCCTTTGATTTCGACCAACCGCCCCTGACCATCGGCCGGTGGGCAGGCGGTGCCGATTTCTTTTTTGATGCGCTCGGCGGTGGTTTCACCAATCAGTAAGTTATGGTAGCGGCGAATATACGAAATAATCGCTTCGTCCATTTTATCGCCGCCCACGCGCGCGCTGCGCGCATACACAATACCACCCAGCGAAAGCACCGCTACTTCGGTGGTACCGCCGCCAATATCGACGATCATGCTGCCAGTAGGCTCGGTCACGGGCAAGCCCGCGCCAATGGCGGCAGCCATGGGTTCTTCAATCAGCCACACATCACGCGCACCGGCATTTTCGGCCGATTCCTGAATCGCGCGGCGCTCAACGGGTGTAGAACCCGAAGGCACGCAAATAATAATCAGCGGGCCGGTAAAGCTGCGGCGGTTATGCACGCGGCGGATGAAGTATTTGATCATTTCTTCGGCGACACGGAAATCGGCAATCACGCCATCTTTCAGCGGGCGAATGGCTTCAATTTTTTCTGGCGTGCGGCCGAGCATGAGTTTTGCTTCGTTACCGAAGGCATAAGGCACCATGACCCCGCGCTCTTGGCGCATGGCCACCACCGAAGGTTCGTTCAGCACCACGCCACGGCCTTTGGCATACACCAGCGTGTTGGCCGTACCTAAATCGATGGCCATGTCTTCCGACATTAGCCCGAGCAATTTTCCAAATCCGAACATGGGTGTGGTGTAGAAGGGTTTTGCCGGGCTGACAAGAAGGAATTGCGCGCTTGGGATTACCCAGCGGCCGAGAGCCCTTCGCCATACCCCGGGATGCTCACCCGGCGCATTTCACGCCCCGGCGGATAGGTGCGGATAGTCTCGCGGAAATCGTCGCCTAAGCCGGGCCGCACATGGTTGAGCACCCGGGTGAGGGTGTTATTATCGCGGAAAAAGATTTCTTCCGCACGCGGCGCCACGGCATTCAATGAATCGCCGCGATTAAACAGACCGGGTTTTTCGGGCGCATAGGCAGGTGGCGGCGTTTTTCCCTGGATACGACTTAGCCCTTCATACACCCCGGCCAACGTCAGCAGCGTGGCATAATACGGGTTGCTGCTGGCCGAAGGCACTGCGTTTTCAAGATAATCGCCCTTGTTCATCACATATTTTGCGGTGTTACGTTTTGCGTAGCGCTGCATGCTGGCTTCATCGGTTCCCAGCAAATAAAGCCCATCGAGCGTGGTATCTTTGATGGCGCGCGTTAGCACTTCGTGTGCCGAAGAAGATGGCTCGTATTTAGGATGGCTGAGGCTGACATTAATGTGCAAGCCGCTGGTAATATATTCGATAAACGGTGTTAGGTACGTGGCTTCGGTGCGTGCGCGCAATGCTTTCACGTGCTCAAAGTATGGGCCAGAGGGGAGTTTATCGCCGGGATATTGGCCTAAAATCAGTTTATTGGTGGCCTCGATGACATCGCCTAAATGCACGCCGCGGCTATGTTCCAAGCCGAGATCTTCTTTTTCGATCGCGCGGTGGCTGATAACGGCTTCGTATTTATAGAGCGGTGGTTTCTGCGCTGATTCAAGATACGAATAACAAATATACGGGCTATCGGGAAATAATCCGTCATCGCGGTAGGCCATTCTGGGATCACGTTTTGCCGGATCGGCAGGCGCCTCCGGTCGCCAGCCTTGCGGGGTTAGGTCTTCGGTGGTGGGCTGCATTTTAGCAGGCGGAATACCCAGCGGGTTCGCTTGGTCAAATTGCGGTTTGGCTTTCACCACAAATTCAATTTCAGCGCCCAGATTCACGCGGTAACCAAAATCATCGAGAATTTTCTGCTCGAGCAGTTTGATCGCGGCTTTCGCCTTTTGCTCGGGCAGCGTACTTAAGCGTGGCTGTTGCGGTGTGGGCGAAATGCTCATCGCGTCACTCCGGTATCGTGGGCGGCGGCAAGCTCTTTCGGGTAAGCTGGCTGCACACTCGCTTTTTGCCGTATGATGGCGGGAGCGAAGGTGCTGGTTTGCCCCATGTAAATCGTGGCATCGCCCGCCAATGCATCCACACCCGCATGGCGCTGTTTGGCATTGGTGATAATCGGTGCATCACGAAACCCGGAGCCAAACGCCCCACGCAACCCAGTTTCCTCTAGCACCTGTTCGCTAACCGGTGGAATGTTATTCTTTGGGTTGCCAAACATCAACCGATCGTAAAAGCGTTGCACCACGGTTTCATCCATCGATGGGATACCGGTTAGCGATCGATGCGGTTGCAGCATCATGCCGTTTTCTACCCGCATATCATGATCATGAATGTTATAGGCCAAGGCAAATTTGGCGGCATCGGTAATAGCGGCAATGTCTTCGGGCTTAAAGGGATCATCCTTGCGTAACGCCTCCAGATACCCACGCACCGCATCGCGCATATGCGCATCGCGGCCTTCATTGGATTTTTCAAACGCCGCCTGCTCGGCGCGTGCCAACACGTGATTCACGTTGATCGTGTTCCAGTGCGGTGTGAGCAGTTCAAGAATGTTCGAGCTATAGACATGCCCCACCGCAAATGGCTTGCTGGCCGATGGTGGTTGATAGCTGGCAATCGCATCGTGCAGTGTTTTGCAATCTTTGGCATTCGTGATATCGACCAGCACAGCCGCCATACGGCCTGAAGTGGCAAGCTGATGCAAATGCGCATAGCCTTGCAGCTCACCATCTTCGCCGCGCAAGCTTGGGCATTCCTGCGTGAAATCATCAAAATTCATCTGCGCCAATATGCCGGGTTTTTCAACATATTTTTTACCGTTAAAATCCCAGCCCAGATTGGTCGGCCACTCTGGATTCAGATACTGATTGCGCACCGTCTTGGTTTCAAACGCGCGCTTCAATGCTTCGGGCGAATCGAAATCGCGCAGCATGGCAATGAAACCTTTGTAGTTTCCCTCGCCTTTCCAGAAGGCAATCTGGTTCGGATTGATATCGATGAACACGCAGGCATCGGCGCGGCTGCGCACCGCCATATCGAGGTTGAAAAATCCGGCAGCGCCCACATGCACATGCTGCGCATCGCGCGTTTCCGGGCGCACATAACTATCGGCGACATGTTCTAAAATGGCTTTGCGGCTACGCGATTCGCGCACCGGAAAGGTGTGAATGTAATGCGGCTTCACATCATACGGGCCGAACTGGCACTGCATATCGAGATATGCCTGCAACTCGCCCGGGTGCGCTTCGCTGGGTTTATCGGGCTTTTTGCCCCACCCCAAAATAATACGGTTTTTCGGAAACATCCCCATACTGTACCAGCAAAATATGACAGTTTTGTGAGGAATGCGCTTATTTTCAGGCAGTTAGTGGGGTGATTTGTCATGCAATCATCACATTTCTTGGCGATGATTTTGCGTAAAATACACTATGCCGTTACCACGCCCACCGCTTACATGCCGCATGCTTTCGCCCGCCGAATTTTTGGCGCTTTCGCCGAGCGCGGAAGCGTTCCCGACCTTCATGAAAGATTTCAGGCACGGCCCAAACACACAGGTTTTTTGTGCCTTTGCAGGTGAAGAATTGGTGGGCATCACCAAACTTACCGTTCTTGCAAGCAATACCAATATCGAGTTTCTGGAAACTTCGGCCAGCAGCCGCAATCGCGGCGTTGCCAAAGAAATGATGCGGCAGTTATTCGAACACGCCGAGCAGAATGGCGCCGCGCTCACCAATCAGGGATTCACCGGCGATGGGCAGGACTATTTGCTGCGCGAACTGGCGAAGCTGGAATCGGAATTCCCCGGGCGCTTCCACCATGTTTCCAGCATGTAACTACACGTGAAACGGCTTGTATTTGATGCGGGTTGGCACCAGCGATTCGGCGCCTAAGCGTTTTTTGCGGTCTTCTTCGTAATCGGCATAGTTGCCCTCGAACCATTCAACATGGCTATCGCCCTCGAACGCTAAAATATGCGTGGCGATACGATCAAGAAACCATCTATCGTGCGAAATCACTACCGCGCACCCGGCAAAATCGAGCAGCGCATCTTCGAGTGCACGCAAGGTTTCGACATCGAGATCGTTGGTGGGTTCATCGAGCAGCAGCACGTTGGCGCCCGATTTCAGCATTTTTGCCAAATGCACGCGGTTGCGTTCGCCGCCCGATAACATGGCAATGGTTTTCTGCTGATCGGAACCTTTGAAGTTAAACGCCGAACAATAGGCGCGTGATTTCATTTTCACTTTTCCCAGCTCGACTTCTTCCGCGCCGCCAGAAATTTCTTCCCACACCGATTTTTTATCGGTCAGCGCATCGCGCGATTGATCCACATAGCCAAGCACCACCGATTCACCCACTTTGAAGGTGCCGCCATCGGGCGTTTCGCTGCCGGTGATCATGCGGAACAGCGTGGTTTTACCCGCACCGTTTGGCCCAATCACCCCCACGATACCGCCTTTCGGAAGGCTGAAGGATAGGTTTTCAATCAGCAACCGGTCGCCAAAGCCTTTATTCAGGTTTTGCGCTTCAATCACGTTATCGCCAAGGCGCGCGCCGGGCGGAATAATAATTTGTGCCGTGCCGTTACGCTTCTCTTGTTGCTGCGACACCATTTCATCGTAGGCTTTAAGGCGTGCCTTCGATTTGGCTTGGCGGGCTTTGGGCGAACTGCGCACCCATTCCAGTTCTTCGGCGATTGCTTTCTGGCGGCTGGATTCTTCTTTTTCTTCCTGCTGCAGTAATTTCTTTTTCTGCTCGAGCCAGCTGGTGTAATTGCCTTCAAACGGTTTGCCTTCGCCTCTGTCCAGTTCCAATGTCCATGCCGTCACGTTATCAAGGAAGTAACGGTCGTGGGTTACCATCACCACGTTGCCAGCATAGTTGCGCAGATAATGTTCCAGCCACGCGACTGATTCCGCATCCAAATGGTTGGTGGGTTCATCGAGCAGTAACATATCGGGTTTTTCAAGCAGCAATTTCGCCAGCGCGATGCGGCGTTTTTCGCCGCCAGAAATTTTCGATACATCGGCATCGCCCGGTGGGCAGCGCAAGGCTTCCATCGCCAGTTCGATCTCGCGGTCAAGTTCCCATGCGCCAGCCACTTCGATTTTTTCCTGCAGCTCGCCCTGTTTTTCAATCAGCGCCATCATTTCATCGTTGTCGGTCACTTCGCCGAGTTTCTCGGAAATGGCGTTAAAATCATCGAGCAATTGCTTCTTTTCTTTCAGCCCTTCCATCACGTTTTCGAAGGCGTTTTTGGTTTCATCGAGTTTGGGTTCCTGCGCCAGCAAGCCTACTTTGACGCCTTCGGCGGCCCATGCTTCGCCGTTAAATTCGCGATCAAGCCCCGCCATGATTTTAAGCAGGGTCGATTTCCCTGAACCGTTATGGCCAACAATGCCGATTTTGGCGCCGGGGTAAAACGACAGCCAGATATCTTTCAGCACGGTTTTGCCGCCCGGATAGGTTTTGGAAAGCCCCTTCATCACGTAGCTATATTGGTTCGACATGGTAGCCCCCTTGCGCGGATGCGCGGGTTAATAAATTGATTTTCCATGACTTAACACGCCGCAAAAATGGCGCAACCCCTATCACCGCGCAATCGTCACACAAATATCATAAAATTTTATCTAATTATCTGTATGATGGAAATTGGAGTGAACTACGCCCTTCGTGTGCCTGCGCGCCTGCGCATGCCATGGGGGTGTGAACAAAGGAGAAGCATGGTACACAGGCCACAGAGTCTTTGGGATACCATCGAGGATGTGTTTACCACCACCGACGACGAGCGCGTGGAGACCGCCCGCGCACGCGTTGAGCGCGAGATGTTTTCGACCCCCGAGGCACTGGCATGGGCACAAAGCCAGGGGCTGAATGTGGCCGCGCAGCAGCGTGGGCCAGAAGGGCTGCGTAACGAAGCCAGCCGCGATTCGGTGCTGTATAGCATGATCAATAATTTCTATAGCTGTCACGATAACCTTGAAACCATCCGCAGCCGCTACCGCGAACAAGGCTTCGATAATGGCACCACCACCAAAACCTATTTCTTCAATATGGGGCCGGGCACACTTGGGCGCGGCGCAAGCAACCATGAAGCCGCCATGGTGGTCGATGAAAGCCAGAACCCGCCCATTATCACGCTCAATTTCCGTGGCAGTAATTTAAGCGGCTCGCCTTCCGCGTGGCGCGAGGGAGCCGCAGGCAATAATATTTTCAGCAAGATATTTGATATGGGCATGTACCTGTTTACCGGGCGCATGGGCAATACACCGATTCCCGAATGGTTAAGCCACCTGAAAGGCTTCATGAGCTACCTAACCGGGCAGGAAGTGCAAAGCTACGATGTACAAAGCGAAGCCTTCTGGCGCGATGCCGGACCAGATATCCAGCGTATCATGCAAGAAGTATCTGCGCGCCACCCCGGTGTGGCACCGCAAATTATTATTGCCGGGCATTCGTATGGGGTCGATGGTGCCACGCGCATGGTACCCCACCTTGCCGAAGCCTTCCCGCAGTGGCGCGAGAATATTTCGCTGGTCGGGTTTGGTGGTGTGCCGAGCTTTAGTGCGACCGAACAAGAACGTATTTACGGCCTGCTTGGCAATAACCCCGAGCGCGCTCGCCAATATGGCAATCAGGGCGATTGGATCGATCCGGTAGCGTTTGTGCAGCAATATATTCCGATTTTTAATCTGCAATCGATGCTCGGCACCACCGGGTCGGTGGGCGAACGCCGCGTGATGATTGGCGGTAACGGCCATGATTATACGGTGTCATCGCAGATGCATGCGATGATCGAAAGCATCGAGCGCGATATCGCGCGCGACCCAGCCAATGCCGATGCCCGCGCCCGCGCCATTATCGATAATTACCGCCGCGATCCAAGTTCCGCGCTTAGCCAGCTGGCGCAATATGCCACCGGTAACACGGGCGGTAGCACACCACCGAATGTTGCGCCGCGTGGCAGCGAGCGCGGGGCAGTGCCGGTTCCGGCCTAGTGATTGTTTGTGCTACGGTCGAGCACATTCTGTGCTGACCTTCGCGTAGCTCCGCTAGCTCTTGGCAGACTCGCGACGTGCTGTCGCTCGAATCACAAAATAATCTTCAATGCGAGCACAATAAAGAAGCGGCGCGTTATCTTTTTAAACGAAAGAACTCCTTCAAGAGTGCTGCGCATTCCGCTTCCATTACCCCGCCAATAATTTCGGGCGTGTGGTGGCAGGTGGGTTGCGAAAATATCCGCGCGCCATGTTCTACACCGCCGCCTTTGGCATCGTAGGCACCAAAAATTAGTTTGCCGATTTTTGCATGCGCAATTGCCTGCGCGCACATGGCGCAGGGTTCGAGCGTGACCACTAGGGTGCAATCGGTCAGGTATTTTTCGCCGCGCGCAGCGCATGCTTTTTGAATAGCGATTAGTTCGGCATGCGCAGTGGCATTTTTTTGCGCCTCCACTTCGTTGGTGGCTTCAGAAAGCACATTCCCCTGCGCATCGAGCACGCAGGCAGCAATCGGCACTTCGCCGCGCGCAGCGGCGTGCCTTGCAAGTGTGAGAAGATGCTGTACCTTAGAAATTGTCATGTCGTGCCGCATTCATTGCGGCATCCGTGTAGCAGAGAGCAGACCCCGCAACAAGTGCGGGGTGACAACATAGTGTCGTAGTGGGAAACAGCCATGAGCCCGCGAAGCGGCGCGAAGGACTAGCGAAGCGATGTCCGCAGCAAAAAACTAACGTTTGCGGAAGGCTTCTAACGACACCACTTTTTCATCGTTGGCGGCGGTGGCATCATCTTTGGGTTCTTCTTCTTCGAAGCTGGCGCTTGATGGTTTTTCGC
This sequence comes from Rickettsiales bacterium, assembly GCA_044351685.1. GTDB lineage: Bacteria > Pseudomonadota > Alphaproteobacteria > Rickettsiales > UBA3002 > JALHRI01. Next base: position 17,088 of record JBILFK010000001.1, read on the forward strand.
GGCCGGTTTTGCCGGTGGCGGGGCAGGCCACTTTTTCATCGACAGGTTGTTTGCCATGAAATTGTAGGCCGAATTTAATCGAAGGGTCGGCAAACGCCGTCAGCGCATCGAACGGCACGACAAGTTTTTCGGGGATATTATTGAAGCTGAGCATGAGTGAGAAATACGTATCGGTCATGTGCAGATCCCAGAACTGGTGCTGCACCACGATGGTGATTTCCTCGGGGTAGCGCGCCTTTAACTGCGGCGAAATTTGCACACCCGGATAATGCGTTTGAAACGAAATGAAGAAATGATGTTCGCCCGGCAGGCCGTATTGCTGCACATGGGTCAGCGCTTGCCGCACCACGCTGCGCATGGCGGTGTCGATCATCAGCGGATAGTCTATTGTTTCATTCGTCATAGCGCCGTTTTTAGCCTGTTTATGTTTCGTTTGCTACTTAAATTATAGCGTAAGCGGCCATTGCTTCTGTTGCCCGGTGCAATGGCCAAAACCGCGTTACGAGCTAGAGCTCGTCAAGCCACACTAAGCGGCCAGACGGGCTGCTACGACGTTGTTGTCGTTAGCTGCAACGAGTGCTACGTTGTCGTTTGCACTTAAAAAGTGACCGATTACAGCAGGTCACGCTGGGCAAAAGCCACATCTTTATTGCGTCTGTCGAAGCTAACTCGGCCCCGTAAATGGTGGAGCCGCCGGGTTCTGCCCCCGGGTCCAAATCGCCTATGCCATGTAGTGTTTATCGCCATAGTTCCCGAAGGAACGCGTGCATTATATAGCGTTGTGCGTCGGTAGTCCAGCACAACGAGGGCTTAGCATCACGACACCTCACCCCCAGAATGTGACAATTCGGTGAAATGCGCAATTCCATCAAATTTTAGGCATTATTGTCATCATGCTGTCACAGAACCACTGTAAAACTGGAATTGTATAAAATTTTAAGAGAATGCGTATGACAGTATTTTCAGCAGCACCAACGGCAACCTCACCCGCTCCGGCAGCTCCGGCTCCGGTTGCACCAGCAGCAGCGGCTCCAGCCCCTGCGGCAGCATCCGTCATTACTATCGGCGGGCAACAGGTGAATCTTGCGAATTTAAGCGTGGAAGATGGGCTTGCCATCTACCAAATGCTGACGCCAGAGCAAAAACGTCAGGCCGATACCATCGCTGGGTTCGTGCAAAACCACGAACGTACGCTCAATGTTGATATTCCTCAGAACCTGACACTCGAAAACGCGTATTCACAATATATGGCAGCATTGCGTACCGGTGGTGGCCAGCTTACCGACACCGCAGAGGGCTGGATGCGGCAGATGGATGCCGCTGTCGGCAATCAGGTACGCGGACAAATGCGTGAACAAATTCCTGGCTATGCTGCTGCAGAAACCGCTGGAAATACCGTTTCTTTCCTTGCCAATGCAGGAAGCGCAGCTGTTGAAACGTTTTTCATGGTGCCGTTGTGGAGCCGTGGGCCTGGAGTCATCAGCAATCTGTTTTCTGAAGGTGCAGGGGCAATCGGTCAAGGTGCAAGCCCCGAGCAAGCACATGCCTTTGCTGCTGCCTATGTGGCTGCACAAGCCGATGCTGATCGCCAGAATGCGGCCCCGAACGCTTCACCTACCCAGCAAGCTCCAAGCTGGATAGATTCTGGCGTGGCGTGGGTGCAAGCTGCCTTCACCTGGTTGATGCATACCGTGCCGTTCATTCCACAAGTGTTCGAATGGATTGGCAGCGGCTTTGGCAGCTGGGCAGAAGCAGGCAACCGCGTGCATGAAAAACAAGCGCAAGAGCTGCGCGATTTAGGTGGCAACCTGGATATTGGTAGCATGCAGCAACGTATTTTAAGCCGCAACGTGACACAGAGCACCGCCGAACGCACACGCCACACCGCAAGTGATATTTTAACCGCTGCTGGCCGTGTCGCTGATCTTGATGCAGCACCGATTGCAGGCTTGCTTGCCAATGGTGGTTTCTATCAGCGCCAAGATGGTACTCGTGCACGCGTGCGCCCCTTCAATGGCACCGCGCTTCAAGAAGAAGTGCTGATGAACCCACAAACCGGTGAGCCAATCACCCGCCTGGATCGTGCGGGGAATGATGTTAGCTCGCTTATTCCTGGTAACGCTGATGGCGGTAGCTTTGATTTGACAAGCACTGCTGTGGGCACGGTTGCTGGTGGCGCGCTTGCTGCAAAATATCGCGTTCCTCAGCGTGTTGGTGGATTCATTAACAACAGAATTATTAGCCCGGTGACGGGTCTGGTTGGTCGTGAAGCAACAACGATTCGCACGGCGGCAAATGAAACCGCAGCACTCAGTCGCGCGGGCTATCTTGGGTTTGCTGGACAAGCGGCATCACCGCTGCTGCGTCGTGCAGGCTACGTGGGCGTAGCGATTGGTGCCGTAGGCGATGCCGTGTCAGTTGGCGATTCGGCCATCCATGGTGATGGTGCCGGTGTCGCAGTTCACGGCTCCGAGCTGGTAGGCACAGCTGCGGGCGGAGTAGGTGGTGCTATCGGTGGTGGTTCTGTAGGCGGATGGATTGGTGCTGGAGTAGGCACGGTTATTAGTGGCGTTGTCGGTTTCTTCTCGGGTGGAACGGGATTAGTTGCAGCACCTGCCATTATTTCCGCTAGTACGGCCATCGGAACTGTTGCCGGTAGCGTTGCTGGTGGCTGGTTCGGTGCCGATGCAGGCCGGAACGTTGCGGGTGGCACCGCGCGCGCACTAGTGGGAGAATCCGCAGTCGATGCGCGTAACAGAGAACAAGCTGATGCATCGGCACGCGTCGAAGCCGCCCGCGATCAGGCGAATGGTGCCACCGGCGGCTTCCGTTGGCCGTGGGAATCGGCAAGTGCCGATGCACCAGTAGACCCACGCGCTGTTGGTGCAGCAGCACCTGCACGTGGTACACCAACCTTACTCGCCGCTGTCTAAGCAGCTAACTCTGGATAACACGCACGCGGGCATTGCCTTGCGTGCGTTTGCGTTTTAATCTGCGGCATCATTCACTTTGTGCGAGATGAACCCATGTCCGCTGCCATCAAATACCCTGACGCTTCCGAACCGGCTGAAACCTTCACCACCAAACGCGCCACCGTGCCCGCCATTGAGGCCTTGCTTGGCGAAGCCATCCCTGTGCTCGATCATGGGTTTGTGCGTGTGGTCGATTATATGGGCGATGATAGCGCGATTGTGCAGGCTGCGCGCGTTTCGTATGGCAAAGGCACCAAGCAGGTGAATCAGGATAAAGGCCTGATTAACTACCTGATGCGCCACTGGCACAGCACGCCGTTTGAAATGTGCGAAATGAAATTCCATGTGAAATTGCCGATGTTCGTGGCGCGGCAATGGATTCGCCACCGCACCGCTAACGTGAACGAATATTCGGCGCGCTATTCAATTCTAGATAAAGAATTTTATGTGCCCAAGCTCGAACATTTAAGCCCACAATCGAAGCAGAACCATCAGGGTCGTAGCGAAGAAAGCCTAAGCGAGCAAGAAGCACAGCATGCGTTGCATCTGCTGAAATCCGATGCGCTACAAACCTATGCGCATTACGAAGAACTTATGAACTGCGACCGCGACGGCAATGTGCTAGATGAAAGCAAACAAGGCCTGGCGCGCGAACTGGCGCGCATGAACCTTACCATGAATTATTATACGCAGTGGTATTGGAAAATTGATCTGCATAACCTGATGCATTTTTTAATGCTGCGTGCTGACGCGCATGCGCAATATGAAATTCGCGCTTACGCCGATGTGATGATTGATATCATGAAGCAATGGGTGCCGTTTGCGCACGAAGCCTTCGAGGAACATCGCCAGCACGGCACGCGCCTTTCGCGCAGTGGTTTGGCGGTAGTGAAGCGCATGATCGCTGGCGAAAAAGTGACGCAAGAAACCAGCGGCCTCACCAAACGCGAGTGGGAAGAGCTGCAAGCTTCGCTTGCATAATTCTTTTTTGCTGCGGCCGAACACATACTGTGCTGGCCTCCGCGTAGCTTCGCTAGCTCTTGGCAGACTCGCTTCTACTGAAGCTCGAATAACGAATGTTCTTGTGATGCGAGCGCAGTAGCGCGAGCCAGTCATGAACATGCGAAGCATCGCCTCATAGCGATTTCAGTAGAAATCGCTGGAGGCATTAAAATTACTTCTTATCGAACAGATGGCTGTAATCTTCGTAGCCCTCATCGGCCAGTTTTTCCTTCGGCACAAATTTCAGCGCCGCCGAATTGATGCAATAGCGCATGCCGCCTTTTTCTTTGGGGCCATCGTTGAACACATGGCCTAAATGCGAATCGCTGCTTTTGCTGCGCACTTCGGTGCGCTCCATGCCGTAGCTGCGATCGGTTTTATCGACAACTTCTTGCGCATCGATCGGCTTGGTAAAGCTGGGCCAGCCCGAGCCGGAATCAAACTTGTCGGTGGAAGCGAATAGCGGCTTGCCCGAATGCGCATCGACATAAATACCATCGGCTTTGTTATCCCAGTATTTGTTGCGGAATGCGGGTTCGGTGCCATTCTCTTTGGTGACGTAGTGGGTCATATCATCGGTGGGGGCGTGTTTGAAAATAGCCATAGATTCCTCACTGTTCGTTTTAGGGGTTGGTTCGGCGAATGCTTCCGATTGCTGCAAGGCAACGCTCGCCATGCCAACAGAAAGCGTGGTGGCAAAAACAAAAATGAAGCCGGTAAAGAAAGGCGAATGCATGATAACCTCCGTGTTACCAACTAATTCGTTGCCGAGGGCATAATAGTTACATAGCGTGTGCTAGAAATGCACGCAACCAACCACTATCATATACTGCACACGCTTCCCGCCCTTGAGGCATGGGAGATGCCGCCCTTGCTGGAACAGCAGGCACGGCAACTGGTAGAATCGGGCAGGCTGCGCATTAATGCCGATTATGAGCGCAACTTTGTACGCCATGTCAGCGGCGAAACCGATTTATGTTTCACCGAGCGCGAACTGACCGACCCGATTTTATTGCTGCGCACCAAAACCGCGCTTGCCAAATCGGTGCCGCGCGGCATGGGGCCGATGGCCGTGAACAGCCTGATTGCCGATTTGCTGAAGGAAATGAAAAAGGCCCGCGGCATCGACCCTGAGCGCGAAATGCGCATTGCCCGCCTGATGGTGCAGGCCACCCACCCCGCCGTAATTGCCACCTTACTGCGCGAAAGCACCGAGCTATTTGTTTCGTATAGTCACAATGTCAGCGATTTAATGGCGCTGCATTTCTGGCAAACGCATGGCACCGCCAGCGGCATGCAAACCAGCTGCGATAATGGCTCGGCGGTGTATGTTTCCTGCGGCGGTGATCCGTTTTTTGAGGGCGACCCTAAAAACAAAACCTACACCACCGATGGCTTTCCCTCACTCGCGCGGCTGATGATTATTGCCGGGCAGGAACTGGGGCACTATGCCGATTTGCGGCGCGAGCCGAATGTAGGGATTGTGGGCCGCTTCTCGGCACATCTGGATAGGTTACGCCCTACTGAACCTTATAAGCGCGCGCGTGACCGCGATATCGCCCGCGTGCAGGCCTTCCACCATATGCTGGCCAAACGCGGCTTTGCGGCATTGCTGAAAGCCGAGCACGGCGTGGCGTTTTTTAGTAAGCGCCTGAAATACACCCCACCCTGGATGCTGGCGCAGCTCTGGCGCTTTGCCTGCTGGCTGAGTTTTACCGTGCGCACGATTGCGCTGCCCCTACCACCGTACACTCACACCACGCCGTACCTTCGCTGCGGCGAATATTACCACACACTGCTTGCCGATATGGCATTCAACCTTGCCCCCGAAGCCGATGCCTACCGCCGCAGCAACCCGGTGCATGAAGAAGCTATCGCCTGTATCGAAGCGCTCGCCCGCGTGCCGCAGCAGGTGCATAAATGGGGACATGAAGTGACCGCGCTTTGCATGGCTGACTTATATAAATTGTATTATGGGGAAGTGATTCCCGCGCTGGAAAGTGGCTTATCCGCCAATTTGCGCAAGCAACTACCCACCGCACATCGGCTGCCATTGCATCGGTTGATGTTCAAATACGTGCGCCAAAGCTTCCGCAAGCGCCCCGATTATTTGAGGTAACCATTGTGCCCTGCGATTTTTCCTAAAATCGCAATGGCACGTGCTTCGCAGTTCATGACTGGCTCCGGCTACTACCGTCGCATCACACAAAGAATAAGCCTTGAGCTTGGCTGAAGCAAAACCAACATTCCTTCTTCACAAAACTGTAACAAAAATCCTCAGCATTTTGGCCGTTTTGTCATGATGCTGTCACATAAGATTGGTAGATTCAGGGTAACAATAAAAGCAATACTGTATTTAACAGCGCAAATGGATACCGCACAGATGACGAAAGCATCAACAGTAATAATTCTCGGAGGCAACCATGGCTGATGGTGACGCCCAGCAGCCGAGCGCTACGGATACCAGTGGTATCAGCCGCCAGCTCCGTGAAGCCAGAGAAACCATGGATAACGCCGGTGGTATCTTTGGTACCATCATGGGCTTCATTCCCTGGATTCTGATTGCCCTTGTAGCTTTACCTTTTATCAGCATGATCCCCGGCATCCGCGAATCTGGCTTTGGCCAATGGGTACGCGGCATGGTCGATCAGGGCATGATGATGGCAGAGAACATGACCAATGGTGGCCTGTTTAGCGGCACTACCCAACGCGTACTTGATGCTGCAACTCCCGAAAACCGCGCCAACATTCTTGAGCAGGGCGGGCTTCCCGAAGCCGCCGCTGCCTATATTGCAGATAACGCCAACTACACCGCCATTAAAGCTGCGGTGGGTGGCAATATCCGCACCCTTAGCACTGCGGCCGGTATGGCGCAGTTAATTGAGCGCGCCCCCACCCATGCACGCGGCCTGATCGATGCCTTTGCCCGCGGTCGGGCTACCGCTACCACCACCACCGCACTGCCCCCCGCGATCACCGGCCTGCTGCAAGATCAAACCGCATTTGCCCGCCTGATGGGCAATGCCAAATCACGCGGCGTTATTTTACACGCCGTAGAAGTACTTGGCCCCCGCCGCGAAGGCAGCACCACCGAACCGATGATGACCAGCGCCCAGCTTGAAGGCCTGCTGAGTGGCGCCACGCCTGCATTAAGTGTCGAAGATTTCCGCAGCCTTGCTGTACGCGCACTGCGTGGTGAAAATATTTCAGCCGATGTAGCACGCCTTGCTGGCGTAATTGCCGCCACCGCCCCTGTTGCCGATGTCGCTGCACAAATTGTACCTGAAACAGCTTCTGCCGAAGTACGCGGCAATGTAGAGCGCATGATCACCGATTTACGCGCACATTTCACCACCGAACAAGTTACCACCATTACCGCATCGCTCACCGGCACCGGTGCCATCAACCCAATAGCTATCATTCAATCGATGTATGCAGCGAATGCTGAAGGCGCGAACGCCTTCTTAAGCAATGCCGATAACCTCGCTGCTATTAACGCCCTGATTTCTGCGCGTACACCAGCAACTACCACAGAACCCACTGCACCGCAGCCTTTGGCAACGGCTCTTCTGGGCAATGCAACTGGCCGCACAGCGATTGCTGGCCTAGTGCGTGATTTGGCGGCGATTGACCCGCAGGCGCCTGCCCAACTGATGACCATTCTGGCGATGCCTGCAAATAATCCTAACGAAGTCAATGCTCGTAACACACAACTGTTGCGCTTACTCAATGCTGGCGGTGACGCAACCAAAGCGCAAGGATACATCGCAGCTTTCACTAGCTTCTCGCAAGGCATCAGCGGCATTGACGCCCCTGCCGGCTCTGAACTCGATACTCTTAAAACAACATTAAGCACCACTATGGTTGGCTTAACACCACCACGCCTACGCGCCGTTGCTGACGCAGCTGAAAATGCGCCAGCATTGTTGGGTGCTGTAGACCGTATCCGTGCCAATAGCACAAGGCTTGAGTTTGGTCTGGTGGAAGCGCTAATGAATGATGAAGACCGTCGTGGTTTGCTGGGTCGCAACGCGCAAACAGGTGCAGAAAATTCGGTGCAGCCATTAGGCGATGTGTTGCGCAGCGAAGCAAGAAATACTAGCTTAGATGCGAATACTCGCGCTGCACTCAACATGCTTACTCAGCGGTTCCGCGTGAATAATGTCGAAGGCTATCATAACTTAGCTGCGGTCGTGAATTTGGTGGAAAGATTAGACACCATCACCGGCCAAGAAGCAGGGCAAAACGAACAGCAAGCCGACCAACAAAATGCTCGCATGTTAAGCTTTGTTGTTGGCATGATGAATGGCGAAAAAATTCACTGTGTTAACCCAGGCGCTTCTAACAGCGAGCTGCGCTTCAGACTCGATTCATGGGAATATACGCCGGGCGGAGCAACCAACCAAACGGTTTCTGCAACTGAGATTGCTACATTCTTCCGCAACGATTCACAGCGCGCTGCAATTTACAGCCTGATTAATACCATGCAACCTGCGGCAGGTGAGGCTGGGGCCTTCCTTCGCTTCCTGAAAGAAGGCGGCCCAGGCAACAACAACTGGTGGCGCGATAGCAACCGTGATGGAACGGTGTCGAGGGATACGTGGCTTAATGCCAACGAAGGCTTCGTACAGGTGCTTATGGATGCAAATGCAATAGGATATGTTTTGCGCAGCCGTTCTGATGCGCATAACGGTCACACAGATTATGTAGGCGCCGTGAGTGCCGCACTCATTGGCAACAGGGACATTCTGGACCGCATGAGTGCGATGGCTCCCGCTCGCTAAACATTCCCCCTTTTCATTTTCGCGCAGCGTGCTATACTTTGTCTGTTCCTAATGTATAGGCGGTGCGGCAAGGTAAGCAGCATCAAAGTTCACATGTAGGCTGCGTGTGTTACGTAAACACCCGCGCACACGGCTTTTGCAGCACACGAAGTGAAGCAAAATCCACGCACGTAGCATCGGTTGAACATGACGTTCGATTTTTATTTAAGGTTCGATGATTCGTTGAAGCTTGCCACCATGTGGCGGGGGCGTTGGCATTTGTTTGGCCCGTTGCGGCATGAGCGTACGGGAGCACATCATGACGATCTCATCCTTCAACCAATCGAGCAATTATAACGCAGCACTTTTTCCACTTTCGCGCGGTGCAGGCGCGATTGCAGATTCCACATACCGGCTAGCCTCGGGCAGCCGCTTCGCACGCGCAGGCGATGATGTGGCGGCGCTTTCCATTTCCACGCGCCAGCAAAGCCAGCTTAGTTCGCTGCGGCAATCACTCGTCAATTCAGCGCAGGCGAATTCACTGCTGCAGGTGGCCTATGGCGGGCTATCGCAGGTTTCCGATTTGCTGACCAACCTGAAGGCGGTGGCCACACAGGCCAATTCCGGCACGCTCACTAATACCGAGCGCACCTTCCTGAACCAGCAATTCACCAGTTATCTGGATGAAATTGATCGTATCGCCAGCACCACCAGCTTTGGTGATGTAAAATTGCTCGATGGTTCCATCAGCAACGATAACAGCCTCACCACTGGCAATGTCAGCGCCACCAACGCTACGGGTCAGCTGATATTCAACGCCAATATCGGTGCCGGGCAAACCGTGGTGTTAAACGGCGTAACATTCACCGAGGGCGTGAATTTTGCCGCAGGCATCACCACCAATGATTCGGTGCAGAATTTAGCCAATGCACTCAATACCAGCACCAACACGCTGCTTAGCGGCGCATCGTATCTGGCGGTCGGCGCATCGCTGAATATCACGGCCAAAGCCGGCGGCGAATTGGGGCGGCTTTACCGTATTTCTACCACCGGCACGGCCAACGATTCAGCCATCGGCAGCACCACCAATATTGCCACCACCGTGCTGCTGCAAGGCGGCAGCGATAACGGTATTTCGGCAGGCAGCACGCTGGCCAGCGGCACCATTGGCGATACGATTTTAAACACCCAATCGCAGACAGCGGCCTTCAGCAATCTGGTGTTTTCCGGCAATGCTGCGGGTGGCCAAACCCTTACCATCGATAACGGCAATGGCGGCAACATCACCTTTAACTTTGTGGTGGGTGCGCCAGTAACCAATACGCAAATTCAGGTGGGCGCCACCACGCAGGATACCATTCGCAATATCGTTGGCACGCTGAGCAATTACAGCGGCACCGACGATTATGTGATTCGCCAGCTGCAATACGATGTAAACGGCACCACCCTCACCATTCGTGGCCGCCTGCCCGGCACCGTGAATGATCTGGTTTCCGTTGCCGCAAACGTTGGCGAAACCATTGCTAACGCGGTATTTTCCAACGGTGCGCTTAATAACGGTACTGCTACCGGCGTCAGTACCGTGGGTATCAGCAACCCCGATTTTGTCGGTAGAATTTCGGGCTTCAGCGGCACGTTTTTGGGTGCCGATAACATCACTCTTAGCCTCACGGTGGGCGGCAGCACCTATAGCGGCACCATTGCCGATACCACGCCTGCAGCCAACACCACAGTGCGCTTGAACTCAACGAATGGCGGCTATTTTGACATTGAACTGCGCGCAGCCAGCGGGCTTACCGTGAATAACGCCAGCGATGCCACCGCCTTTGCCGCGCGCATTGATAACGCATTTTCGACATTGAATTTTACGCAGGAACGTGCGGTCACCAGCCTTACAGGTGCGGGTGCATTGGCGGGCGGCAGCGCGTTTTTTCGCGGCGAAGATTTTTCGGCGCGGCGCATTGATAGCATCGATGTCACCGAAAGTGCTGCTGGCGATGCGCGCATTGTGATTAGCGTGAACGGCGAAACCTTCCGCAGTCAAAGCGGCATTGGCAATGCCGTGGGTGCGCGCCAGCGATTAACACTGGTAAGCGATAGCGATGCTAACCGCAGCCTCACGATCGTGAATGGCAGCGTGGGTAGCAGCCTTACCAACAGCACAGAGGCCAGCGATTTCGAGGCCGATTTGCGCGCCAGTTTTGGTACCGATTACGCAGGCAATGGCACACTGACTTTTGCAGTGAGTGAGGGCAGTGATATTGGCGTGCGCATTCGCGGTGCGGGAACCGAGCGGCTGTTTAACAGCAGCATCCCCAGTGTGGAAACGCAGGTGAATGCTGGTAACGCAATTAGCGCCATTGACGACGCCGCCGATGTGTTAGGCGAGGTGCTTGCAGAGGTAAGCAGCAGCCAGGCACGCCTGCAATTTAACGATGCGAATTTATCGAGCAGCATTAGCAATATCGATGCGGCGCGCAGCGTGCTGGCCGATACCGATATCGCCACCGAATCGACACGCTATGCGAGTTTGCTGGTGCAGCAACAGGCTGGCATTGCGGTGCTGGCACAAGCGCAATCGCTGAGCAGCAGCCTGCTGGAATTGGTGCGGGTGAAGCTGCTTAGCTAGGCGGCAATACCGCGCACACCATTTAGAATTTGCCGGGGATAATCACCGGTGGCCCACCAGGAATAAGCGATGGAGGTGTGGGCGTGCCCGGAATGAAGCCGATGCCCAACAACAACCATTGACCCACCGCAACCGCACTAATGCCGCCATGCGATAGCAACCCCTGAATCTGACCCTGCAGGCCTGCAATCGCCGCTGCAGATTCTTCGGGGCTTTGTGCGTTGGTAACCGATAATAACGATTGCGCCATCGCATTACGCCCCGGTCCTGTAGGAATGCTGCTCAAAAGACCTCGTACATCTGCGGCTGTAAGCTCCATATCGTCGGCAAGCAGGCTGTTGAACGATGCCCCTTGAGGGTTGCCTGAAAGCAAGCTTGCTAACGCATTTGTGGTGATACGGCCTTGCGAAGTTCCGGCAATATTGAGGAGTGCCCCGGTATCCCCGCTTAATAATGCCTGCGCTAAACGCGCCTGATCGTCGCCACCTGCGGCAAACCGGCTAAGCACGGCACGCACACCTTCCTGCATGCCTTCGTTACCGAGTTCACCAGAAAGCACTTTTTGCAAGTTATCGAGGTAGGTGCTCGGTGAGTCACTGGCAATACGCTGCGCTAACAACGCTTCGTAGTTAGGTGCCGAGATATTTCTATCGTTCGAGCCTGCGCTGATGACGATGCGGCGCTGCGCTGCTACGCTTTCTGCCAGCGCGTCAATCACGGCGGGGTTGCTGAAATCAGGGGTTCCCGAGAGTAATCCGGAATTGCGACGCACGGTTGCCAGCGCAGCGTTATATTCGCCATTCCCTGTATCACCATCCATGGTAACAATTCTGCGGCCACCCGCAGCACCGCCATTGCCTGCATTCACTGCACCCATATTCATTTGCAGCAGCAGCACCGCATCGGGCGCCTGATTTGCGGCACGCGCTAAATCACTGCGCTCATCGGGGCGGTTCAGGTTATGCACCACAAATTCAGTGAGCGGCATGGCAGCACCGCCACGTGGTGTTACGTTCACATCATCCAGCGCAGCAACTAATGCAGGTGCATGTTCCGTTGCTGCCAACCTGCGCAACAGCGCTGCAGCGGCCGCCGGATCTGAGGGCACGTTACCAATCACGTTTTGCAGTGCTGGCAATGTATGCAAGCGTTGCAGCACTACCAGTGCAAGCGATGGGTCAGGTTGCCCTTTGTTGGTTTTGTTATTGGCAATAGTTTCTAAAATATCCTTCGGGTGATTGCCCGCCTTGGTAAATAGTGCATTGCTATCGGCAATTTGGTCGCCTGCCGCCACGGTGGGGCGCCCAGCTACTACCCCAGGGGCGGTGCCATTAATAACGCCTGCCACCTGTTCGCGTGATTGTGGTTGAACCGTGGTTCTCTCCACTCCATTTTGGGACTCGTAGATTCCGCTGCGCGCCTGCGCCCAGGCAACATCGGTATAGTTGCGACGGGTAATGGCTTCCTGATTTTCAGCGGCAGCGATTACAGCATCGGGCGTGGTGTAGCCACTGCCGGAGGTACGTGCCATTGTGGTTGCCCAAGCGGTATATTCTGGACGCGCCGAGTAGCGTTCATCGGCATTGGGCGTGGTGTCGGTTTGCACGTTTGGCCCAAGGAAGGTGGTGAGTGCCGCCATTGGCCGTGCATCGGGCGATTCAGCCGCATTGCCGTAAACGCGGCGGGCATAATCCATCAGGTGGGTATAGGCAGGCTCTTCGCGCGTGGTTAAAATCTCGCGCATGCGTGCTACATAGGCTTCCTGCTGGTTATCGTAGGCGTTGCGCGTTGCACCGGGGCGCACAGTGCCAAATGTTAGGAATTCTACGAACCCATCGCCTATCGAATCGAGCAAGCCGGGGCGATCCACGGTAAATCTATCTTCTGGCACACGGAAATCACGTGCTAGTTGACGCATGGCAGCTACAGCCTGATCGCGTGATTCAAACCCTGCGAACAAACGTGCCTGCCGGTCGCCTTCGGCGTTATCGCGCCCAGCAGTGGATAAGTGGCCCATACGCATCAGCGTTTCGGCACCGCCGGGGGTGTTGGTCATCAGCAGCAATGTTTCATGGAGCAGTGCATCATTGCCCTGGGCACCGATTGCACGCACCAGATTGCGGCCACTATCGGGATCATTCGAGCGCTGCTCGGATTCCATATTCGGGCCAACACGGGTGATGCCGGATGCTGCACGTATCTCTGCATCTCTGGCGCCACGTAAAATGCTGCCAGCCATGCGCGCATCGGAATCGGCGCGCAGCAAACGTTCGGCCATCGCAGCGCGCTGTTGTTCGCGGCTCATCTCTTCAAAACCGGGAATTTGTGTTGCCCATTCGGCACGCGCCGCACGGTTCACGGCACTGCGTATGGCGCGGCGTGCATCTTGGGTATCATCGGCATTATTCATATCACGGATGAAGCGTGGATCGTTGCTAATGCGCGCCATCCACGGATTGCTCGTGTTATAACTGATGCGACCACCGCGATCGCTCAGACCTGCTTGCTGAATCACCTCATCGATATCGACACCGTAATTATCGCCGTTCACGCGCAGGCCTTCCTGCACCATTTCGCTGCGCGAACGCTCGCCAATCATCACTTCGTAGGGGTTATGGAAATAGCCCAGCAATTGCTGCTGAGGCGTGGTCGCTGGGCGCCGTTCACGGGTTAAATTTTCGGTGCCAATAGCACGCGCGCGGCGCACAAATTCGTTAGGGTCGCGGCCGATATATTCGGGCGTGTTCGGCTCGAGACCTAAACGGCGGAATTCTGCTTCCATGGTTCGGCGCGTTGGGTCACCTTCGGGAAGGCGCGCGATATGCGCCTTGGCCTGTTCCACAATTTCGTTCCAGCCCGGTAGGCCATCGCGGTTGCCGTTATCCCACACAATGGGGTTGGCAAGGTTTTGGATCATCAGGTTGAAGGTGGTGTATGCCGTGCGACGCTGCGGGTCGGTAAGTGCGGGGGCACCTGCAACAGCAGCAGGGGCACCTGCAACAGCAGCAGGCGCACCTGCGCGAAGCTGTGGGGGAAGTTCGTTGTTGCGAATACCGAGCGCGTGGAAGTTAGCGGTTAACATGTTCAGCGCATCAATGCCTTCGGCGGTGCTTGCCACATCGCTGAACACGGCCTGCGCAGTAGAACCTTCGCGGATACCGGTGCCAAACATCGAGCGGTAATAGGGGTTTTGCACGACATCGCGATCAATGGTGCGGTAAAATTCGGCACCCAGCGCAATGGTGGTGCCATCGGCCATCCGCACTTGGCGTGGCCCCACGCTTGAAGCAAGCGCGCCGGTGCGGCCTTCGCCCCACCCATGGTTACGAACGTTATAGGCCATTTCCATACCGTCATCGGTATTAGTATCGCCATTCACTCGGTTGCCGCGACGGCCAGTGCGCACACGGCTTTCGGTGCCATCGCTCGGGCTGTAGCCCGAGCCACCATTTGCGGCGACGCGGTCTGGGTCTTGGGCGTGCCACAAAATATAGCTGTTCAAGCCACCACGATCGCGGGTGGCTACAATGCTACCCGGCGCCAAATAAGGGAACCGGCCATTGGTTTGCCGTGCGGTGCCCGGCGTGAAAATTGCCGTAGGCTCGATTCTATCGCGAGCGGCAGTGGGGCCATCCACCGCGGGTGCAAGCAATACTTCTGCTTGCGCAATTGTTACGCCTGGCTCGACGCATTGCTCAATCGGGCGTACTGCCGCAAGCGTGACCGGATTGGTGATTTCTGGAATACGCACCACTTGCCCCGGGTGAATCAGCGCCTGACGGTTCATCACATTTCTACCATTGCACAGCACACCACGTTGATCATAGAGAGGGTCGCCATTATTGCCGTGCAGCTGGATCCAACGCGTCAGGCTTTCGACCGTATAGTTTTGGCCACCAGCATCCTTTAATCCAGGATTCGTGCGTAAAATCTCAACCGCCAAATCAGAAACCGTGGTGAATTCGCGGGTTGCCCCTCGCGAAGGAATGACAAAATAATCAAATGCGTTGCCGGGCTCTTCAAGCGAATGGCCGAACGCCGAATTATCCGTGTAATATTGGTAATTTTGTGCGCCTGGAGCACGGAGTGCATCACGGCTAACTACTTTGCTTGGCTCGAAATTTGTCACGGGGCATTCTCCTTGTTTTTGTCTTTTTATTTAGCTAGCGGCTACAGCCACAAATTTTAGATTTTAGTTCACGGGCGGCATCTACGTGCGCTTGGGTATCATTTTGTACGTTTTCCAAAGTAATATCGCTTCGTGGGTTGGTATTAAATGTCGATGCCCAGGCCACCACCTCGGCGCCGGTTAAACGGGTATCATCATTCAAATTGACACGCCCTCCCGAAAGCCCAAGTAATGCACTGGTAAAATCAGGGTTTTGCAAATAGCGTAGCGCAAGCGCCTGAGCTTCTGCAGCCTCAGTGGGTGTATCAGCCACGGTTCCATCGGGTGCCTCTGCGGCACGACGTATGGCGTTAATTGCGGCAATTACTTCAGCATCGGTTGTCATGGTAAGCCTGTCTCCTTACCCTCACCGTACCGCACAACTCTTAACAAATTGCTAACAAAACTAAAATTTTAGTTATTTGTGCAGGGGCCTGCGCGCACGCAAGTTGCTGAAAAACAAGCATTCACAAATTAGGTAGGATTTTTTATTTGTAGGAAGTGAGGGCAAATTTCACACGGTCGGCCAGTGTGAAATGCGAAGTGTCGCCAGCGGCATCCACCACATCGGTACGTTCTTTCAGGCCACAACGATTGGCGATTTGAATGGCAATACCAGGGCGGGCATTGGCTTCAAGCACCATGGGGCCTTTATGCTTATCGAGCACAATATCCACCCCCACATAGCCAAGGCCAGTGATATCGTAGAATTTCGAGGCCATCTCGAGCAGAAATTCCCAACGCGGAATTTGGCGACCAGCCAGTTTTTTGCGGGTTTCGGGATGTTCATTGATGAAGCGGTTGCTTTGCACACCATACATGGTCACGCCATCATGCATGCGAATGCCCACACCGATGCCGCCTTTGTGCAGGTTGGCCTTGCCATCGGATTTGCGGGTGGGCAAGCGCAGCATCGCCATAATTGGAATGCCTTTATACACGATAATGCGAATATCGGGCACGCCCTGATAAGTGATTTCATTGAAAATCGGATCGAATTGCACGACATATTCGAGAATCACTTTATCCGACGAGCCATTCATCGAATACATGCCACCCAGAATATTGGTGATGTAATACTGCATATCGCCGGCGGAAATGATATCGCCGCTGGCCTTCACGAAGCTGCCATCGATGACGTCTTTCACGATGGTAATACCATCGCCGCCGGAACCTCGGCAGGGTTTAATTACGAAGTCGGTGTGCGGTGTCGCAATTTCTGCCACGCGCGAAGAATCGTTGAAAAACTCGAGCACGCCATAAAGTTCCGGCACCTGAATCCCAGCTTCGATGGCCAGTTTTTTGGTGAGCAATTTATCATCCACCAGCGGGTAATTGCGCCTGCGATTCTGCTCGAAAATATAATCACGGTTGCGGGCGTTGATACCCATGATGCGGTATTTGCCGAGATTAAAAATATCGGTAAGCATCAGCCTTGCTGCCCTTCTTTTTTCTCGAGGGCCATCAGGCTTTTTTGCAGCTGACGGAAGCGAATATATTCGGTGAGCTTATAGTTGTTATAGCGCCCCAGCAGCAGATTTGTGGCCAGCACCACCAGCAATAATTCCGGGAAGGCGAAAATAAGGTGGTTGAGCGCTTCGCTGCTCATGGCAAAATGCGCAATCACCGCCGCACCCAAGCTTTGCGCGCCGGTTTTCAGCGCCAATTCAGGGCCGTATTCTTCCCACATCAGTGTCATGCGCTCGATGGTCATGGTGAGAATCACGATCGGGAACAACGAGATAGAAAGCCCCATGGTGAGACCCATCTGGTTGGTGATCATGGCGATGAACGAAAGCAGAATCACCACCACGGTTAGCACCGCGGCAAGCCTCGGCACCAGCAACAGCTTGAGATGGTCGAAGTAATTGCGAATCATGAGACCAATCGCCACCACCAGCATAAACAGCACCACCCCGTTCACCACTCCGGTTTCGCGGAACGCGAGCGCAATCAGCACCGGCATGAAGGTGCCGAAGGTTTTAATGCCAATTACCTGCCGCAAAAACGCCAGCACCAAACCACCCACCGGAATCATCAGCAGCACCTGGAATACAATTTGCGTATCGATCGGCAGATTATAGAACGAGAATTTCAGCAGAATATCGGCAAACTGACCGCTTTTCCAGATGGCACGGGTGAGCGCGTTATTGGTGTTTTTGCGTACCGAAATGGTGATATCGGTATTGGCATTGCCTTCCATGGTAATCAGGTTGGCATCACCATACCACCACACGGCGTATTTATCCTTCAGGCCAAAGCCGTAACTTTCCGGGTCTACGGCTTGCCATTTGCCGCCAATAAACACTTCCTGCCATTTCACGAACTGGGCTTTGCGTTGATCGGCCGAGAGCTTCAGGCCGTGCGCGGTGCGCACCGCCACATTTTTGGCCTCAAGCAGCAATGCTGCGATATCCGAGGTGGTCATGTTCACATTCACGGTATCGCGCAGCAGCTGCACGCGGTCATCTTGTGCATCGCTGGCCAGCTTAAAAATTTCGCGTACGAAGGTGCGGTCGGAGGCAGATTTTTCGCGCGCTTCATCGATCAGCGCATCTACTGCCACATAAATGGGGGCTTCTTTTTCGCCCTCTTCTACTTTTGGGCGGTTGCCTTTGGCATAGGGCGATTCGGGCAGCGCGGGCGGCGCAATAATCTCGGTCGCCGGAGAATCAAGTTGGTAAAGTGTGGCGCGGTAAAAAATGGTTTCCTGCGCTTCGATACGGCGCTTCGAGAACACCGCCACGCGGTTCAGGTCGCCATCTTTACCGGCAATTTCATAGCCGAACCCACGCGCCACAATATTTTCATCGACCACCGCATAGGGGCTGGTGTTGTGCGGCAATTGCATGGTGAGCAGCAGCGGCTTATCGCCCGGGCGCCAGGGGTTACGCGATTGCAGGCTTACCCGCGCCTCGAGGTACCAGCTATTATACATTTTGTGCGGGCTAAGCGGGAATTCCAGCACCAAATGTTTATACAGCATCAGCGAAATGCCAATGGTGGCGAATAATCCTGCCAATAAAAACACGCGCAAATTACGCATAACACCTTCCTAGTGGCACACTGGCCTTGTTGTTCTGTTGGTTCGCTCGGGGTAAAGGAAATTTTTCACTGATGCAAGGGCAGTTACATACCCGCCTAGCGGCAGGTTGGTCGTGTCAGAAAGGTGCGCGACGCATCGACCAGCAGCTCGGCGTGCGATAGCATGTTACGACCTACCAGCACCGGATACAGGAAATTGCCGCGGTCAGCGAGGTTCACTTCCTGCATCACTTCGTGGCCAGCAATGCAAAAGGTCATTTCCACGACAGGGCGGCGAATATAGCCGCCATCTTTCTTTTTAATGCGCACATAGCGCACCACGTGGCGCTCGAACACTTTTTTGCGCGCACCATCATCATCCGTCATGCTGAAAACGGCGGTTTCTCCCGTAAAGCCACGGCGGCGCGGGGCTATTTTTTTAATATCGATAATTTCGGCATCAATCGACGAGGTGGTCGCCCCAGTATCCATTTTTGCCTTCAGGTGTAAATCGATATCCTTGATGCGCACATTCTCAATCCAGCCCACTTGCTTTGCCTTTGCTGCCGCAGGCATCGGTGCGCTACACACACATATAAGCGCCATCACAACAAGGCTGTATCGCATCACACATCCAATCCGGTGAAAAAGTGAGAGGCTGG
>JBILFK010000117.1:0-5202 GCA_044351685.1 Rickettsiales bacterium
GTTTATTGCTTAAATAACAATGCTTTGATAATTTATCAGATAGCTAAAATGCTCGCTATCGGGCGGCAAGAAACACCCGTTGGTACTATGGCTGTGTGTGCAGATGGTAGCGGGGTGGCAAATTTTGCCAGGTCATTTTTGTTTGCGTACCCTTACGGTACGATCATCGTAGAAATCAGCATGCGTCACTTCCACATGCAACGGTGCTTCAAGCGCCAGCTTCTTCTTTTTTGCGTAGGCAGGCTCAAGTTCGACCGAGAATGTTCCCGGCATCACGCCCTGAAAATTATAATAGCCATCAAACTCGGAAATGGTGCGCTTGATGGTTTCGCCCTTCGCATTCACTAGCACCAATACGGCATTGGCAAGTGGGGTATCGGCATTGCCCTCGCGCTGGACATAGCCTTCGATCTCGCTCGCGCGCTGTACCGGAAATTCAACGAGCGTGGTAGTGCCCGGGCGCACTTCGGCTTTATAACCGGGGATACCGGAAACCAGCATTGGGTCATCGAAACTCGCCGGGTCAAGCGATGCGCTCACACGGTCATATCCCGGAAGTGACGAGATAAACCCATCGGCACCTTTGTTTTGCTCGTAGCGCACATTGCCCACATTATAGGTGATGTTCTTCAGATATTCTTCGTTGTCGTCGCGCTGTTGGTTAAAATTTTCATCCATAAAGGCACGCGCTTGCAAGCTACCCGCATCGGCGAAGCTGCGATTCTGTACGTGGAATGCACCGGTTTCCGGAATGATGCCAAACGAGAAGTTCAGGCCAATCCCAATAAAAAAATCGCCGGAATCTTTTACCTCGGTAATCAGCGAAAGTTGGCTTTCTTCGAGATCGACCGTGAGCGTGTTATTAATCAGCACTTGCTGTTCGCCCACCAAAAATTGGTTTACCTGCACGCGGTTAGTGGTGATACGGCCCACGGGGAACTGGTCCGTCAGCGTAATGCTATCGAGCTGTTTTTCCGGATCAATGGTGTAATTGAAATTGCCTCCCAACAAATGCTCGCCATAATATCCACGCGTGGAGAATGTGCCGTTGGTTTGCTCAATATCGGCGTAGCCATAAAGCAATTCGTTGGTGAAGTTTAACCCATACGCATTTTTTGCAAGGCGATTGCGCACGTAGTTTTCATCACGGCCGGTGCTATAGGCGCGCTCGATCGCCGCCAGATCCATAGTAAGTTCGCCTATAATAGGTACATTGAGCGGGCCCGTGATGCCCGCATCGCGGAAGGTATCCGTGGGGGTGCCAAGAATTTCTTCTTCTTCGCTTACATAGCCACCATCATTCACGCGGTAGGTGCTGCGTAGTGAATAATCGCTGATGCTGGTGGAAAGGCTTACATTGTTAGCGCGGCCACTGGTTTTTAAATCCTGCGCCATATCGTACGATGCCAGCACCCCAAATAACGATGCGCGCGCGCCGGATGTCACAAAATCATGCGTGCCATCAGCAAGCGTGGTGCGCGCACCACCGGTGGTGAGCGTAAGGCCAGAAGTAACCCCATATTCCACTTGCCCGATGGTACGAATGCCCGGCGCATCGAATGGCAAGCCCGTATCGCTGACACTAAATACAGTTTTGGCTTTTTGGTCGGCAGAGAAATTATAGCTGAATTCACCTTCCTTCAGCAATGCATTGCCGGTGGCGAATTGAAATTTTTGCTCTTCCACCTGCCCTTGTGGGCCAAACAGTAACAGGCGGAAATTATTGATACCAAACAACACTGGCACATCGCGAAACTCATAGCGGCCATTGCTACCCACGGTTTGAAAATCCACCAGCACATCGTTGCGGTACAGTTCGGCTTCAAAGCCGGGGGTGGCATTACCAATAAAATTGGTGGTATCGAACGTATCGGTGCGATCGAGCGTGCGGTTGCTGATGTAAACACCGCGCCCCAGCGCACTGCGTGTTACCAGTGGCAGCACAGGCGAATCATTATCGCCCACCGAAAACTCGCGCGCATGCAGTGCGCCAAGTTGCTCGGCATTCGGGTCGATGCGCCCAAGCTTGGCGCGCAAATCGCTTGGTTCATCGCTGGCATTGGCAATATCACCAGCAGCAAAGATCTGCGAACTCATATAGCCCAGCTCACCGCGAGAAAGTAATGAATAACTGCCTTCGCGTTTGCTATCATCGCCGTCGCGGTAGCCCTGCACGGTTGCAAAATCGGTGTAGGGTAAACGGAAGGCGCTATAGGGGTTATTGACGGGGATGTAGCTGTTTTCAATCTCTTCGCGGGTTTTTAGTTGGGCTTCGTTTTCTTCAAACAGCTGGCGACGCTCGGCGCGCTGTTGCTTTTGTTCAAACGGCAAGGCTTCGCGGGCGGTAATAGCCAACACCAAATCGCGCCGATTAATCGCGAAATTCATCGGCAGCCATTGCTGCAATTTTTGCGTGCTGATGTAAAACTCATCGTCGCGATACAACACATCGCGCGGCGTAAGCGGGTACACTTCGCCGCGAATCGTCGCTTCGGTTTCGGTTAACACAATCGCATTCTCGCGCTGTAAAAACCAGCCACGCGCTTCGCGTTTTTTCGGGTCTACTTAAATTGCCAGATCCAGCAGCACCGATAATTCATTGAGCGGCAAATACACACGCTTGCCGCTATCGAGCGCTTCGATAAATTCAGTCATCGGCAAGGTATTCACATTCAGCTGCAACACCAGCGAATCGAGCGATGCCGCAGCAGTCGTTTCAGGCGTTGCTTCAGGTTCTGCGGTTGGCTCGGTTGTTGCCTGTGCTTGAGCTGGTGGCGTGCTGGGTGTGGCAGGCTGGGCATCAGGCGGGGCTGGCAATGCTTTGCCGGTATCTAGCTCGCCAGTGCTTACGGCATCGACCGCAGCATTGGTGGCCTGACGCGGTAACATATCCTGCACCACATCGATGGGGAATTGCGGTTTCTTAGGGCGCTTTGGCTGGCTAGCCAGCACCGCCGCTTCGGAAGGGCTTGCGGGCAAGGCTGCTTGTGCTTTTTCCGCGAGTAGTGCATTCCAGAGTTCGGTATCATCGCGACTTAGGCCTTCAGCAGGCGAAATATCCAGTGTGCCCTTGGGTTGATTCCAGCGTATATGCGCATCGAACATCGCCGCTAGTGCATCGCTTGAAACAAACAGGTCGTTGCCGATGCGCCGGATTTTCAAGTTAATACCGGTAAGCGGCACACCATTGCGAGTGATGCTGGCTTTGCCAATATCCACGATCACCGTATCCTGATGCAGTGGCAGAACCATGCTGAGGATGCGCCCCTCGCCCGATACCGCGAGCTCGCGCGCAAAAATGCTGGCCAGCGGCTTCAGGGGTAGCATCAGCTGATTTAAATCACGGGCAATGGTAATGCTGCCATGTGGCGTATCGTTAATAACCAGCGCAAGCGTTTCCTCGCTTTGCGAGCCTTCTGCTGCCCACGCGGTCGAAGCCTGCAACAAGGCGCAGAAAGCCATCGCCCAAAAGCACAGCTTAGTTATAAAACTCACGAAGTTAGCCCGATTATACACAGGCAATAAAGTAAGGAAATTTAGGGGGTAAAGCTAGCGCGCGCCAATTCCTTGCCGCCTTCATCCTTCTGCGCGGTGTAGGTGATGTCAATTTTGCCACCTTTTAGCGCCACCCCTTTTGGAACATTCAGCGGTAACGTCAGCTGCCGCTTACTATTGGGAAAATACACCGGAATGCCCGGATGTGTACCTACAAGCAGCGACTTACCGGAAGCCGGCGTGTAGGTGATACTTACGTCGCCCATGCTCGAGCGATTCCCCGAACGCGTTAAGGTAAACGCCACTTGCTGCTGTTTGCCTGCACCAACCAGCGATGGATTTTGAATTTCCGAAGCGAATTCCAGTTTGCCCTGCCGCACAATCACGGGAATCACCAGCGCTAGATTTTCTCGCACTGCAATGCCACCTTCTGGGGCCTCTTCGGCTTTTAATGCTTTATCGACATTATCGTTTGCGATGCGCACTTTCAAATGGCTACGATATTCGCCTTCCTTTAGCGCGTTAGCGTTGCGAATGAGAATGCGCACATTTTGGATTTGTCCCGGCTTCAGCGTCATGCTGCGTGGTGAAATACGTAGTAAATCTTTGGCTGAACCTTCCTGCGTTTCACCCGCTGCCAAGGGGCGAATCACGCCTTGCTCATCCATCGCCATATCTTGAAGCTCGAGCGTATATTGCCCGGTAGCACCCCCCGAATTTTTAACATTAATGGTTGCAAAACGATCTTTGGCACTAAGCACCACACGCGTAGGTGTCAGCAATAAATCGGCATGTTGATTTTCCTGCGCCACCACCGGACACGACAATAAAATCATGCTGCAAAACCACGCGACAACGTTACGCACATGCACTCCTATTCAATGTTGATGTCCATATTATAACTTAACCCGTAATTATTCTCAGCAACCGCCGTGTTATAGGTAAGGGTGGCGCCAAGAAACAAATCGCGGCCACTGGAATTCGGCATTTTCAAATTCCCCGCCGGAAACTTACTAATGGCATCGCCATCATAGATGCCCGTAAAATTGCCAAGCGTTAATCCGCTTGGTGCGCCACTGCTATAGACATGCAGTGTCATGCGGTTACCCCCACTTCCACCGCGCCGCGTGAGGCGAAATTGCGCACGCGACACCGCACCCATAATAATGCTACCCGTACCACTCACTGAACCACTGGCCGAAACCGTAATAAAACGAGAGCCAGAGGCGGGAATTTCAAGCGTGGCAAAATCCATCGGCGCGCCTTGTGTGGCGTTAATCACCTGCGCATGCGCTGCTGTCGCCAATAAACTTACCATCATTGCCATGATTATACGCATGGCACTCTTCTAGCGGCAGGCGCGGGCAATGTCTAACCCACTTTTTCGGCAAGCGCGATCCAACGTGCTTCCATCTGCTCAAGCTTCTGTTGCGCAGCCGTTAGTTTGCGCAGGGTTTTATCGAAGGTTTCCGGGTCTTTGGTGTATAAATCGGGCGCGGCCATCACCGCGTTATGCGCAGCAATTTCAGCTTCCAGCTTGCTGATTTCTGCAGGTAGTTTTTTATATTCATGCAATTCCGTGAAGCTCACATCGGGTTTGGGCTCGGCAAGCTTTACGGGTTTTGGCTTTTCTTTTTCTGCTACTTTTGGTGCTTTGCTTTCGCTACGCTTGGCCTTTTCTTCTAGATAATCACTATAGCCACCAAT
>JBILFK010000025.1:0-15709 GCA_044351685.1 Rickettsiales bacterium
GATTGCCGCCCTCTAAATCGGCTATCAGCGGAATTTTTGTTACCCCGTTAAACTCTGGTTGGCCCAGAATCTTTCTCATTTCACCGATTTCACCGCGCAGCACATCGCGCGTCGATGCGCCGTTCGGATCAGAATAGAGAAAAAATTCTTTGCCTCCCACATGCAGAAATACGCCAGTATCGCGTGTATAGAGGCTACTGCGTTTGACATCGCCATTGCCCGAAAGCATTTGCGGTGGGCCTTCTATCACACGGCCACCGGCAGCGGTAATAGCATCTTTTAACGCCCGCCAACCTGCAATGTTTGGGTCCGTGTGCGGTTCGTTCATCACGAAGGTTTCTGTGCGCTGTTCGGGCTTTGCGAACGATATCGCCCCGCTTCGCTGTTGCGCATAAAAATCAAACTCATCATCGCTCATGCCGCAAATTATAGCGGAATCGCGGCACGAAATTTATGACAATTCTGCGAATTATGGCGCTGTTTTTGCCTGTTTTAGCGCATTGCGATAGCGCACCACATTGCGGTTATGCTCGGCCAGATTTTCTGCAAAATTATGCCCGCCATCGCCGGTAGCCACAAAATATAACTCCTTCGTTTGCGGGGGGTTAAGCACCGCGGCAATGGCATCGCGCCCGGGGTTACAAATAGGCGTGGGCGGCAAACCATCGCGCGTGTAGGTGTTCCAGGGTGAATCGGTAGCGATATCTGCGGCATTCGGCGTGCGCCCAAGCGGCTGGCCGGAAG
The DNA here is from genome assembly GCA_044351685.1 of Rickettsiales bacterium. Lineage (GTDB taxonomy): Bacteria > Pseudomonadota > Alphaproteobacteria > Rickettsiales > UBA3002 > JALHRI01. The sequence continues at coordinate 745 of JBILFK010000025.1, forward strand.
CCTGCTCGATGCCGTACACGGCCGTTGGGTCGGATTGCAGGCGCATGGGAAGGCGAAGGCGATTGATAAACACCGCTGCTACCCGTGGGCGTTCGTGGGCGATGCCCGTTTCACGTTCCACGATGGAAGCCAGAATGAGTGCTTCCGCAGGGCTAGAAATAGGCAAATTCGCCTGTCTTATATTCCATAGTTCCGTTATCGTAACGTTCATATCGCGCTGCATTTTGGCAAGCAGTTGGCTGCGCGCTTGCCCGCGCGTAAAATGATACGTTTCCGGAAGGATCGAGCCCTCTGTTATGGTTTGGGGCAAGGTGCCGGTAAGCGCGGGTTCCGCAAGCAACGCCTCGCGCACTTGCCGTACATTCCAACCTTCGGGGATGGTGAGTTTACGAATCAGTACGCTACCTTGGGCAATCTGCTGCACAATTTCTTGTGGGCTGTGGCTGGCTTCGAACTGGTATTCGCCGGCTTTCAGGTCACGATATTCGCCGTGCAGATAAATAGGCAATGCAATCTGCCAAAGCGGCGGCATAAGGCCAGCCGAGTGCAATTGCGCCAAAATGGCTTTGCTGCCGGTGCCCGGTGCAATCACCATCACCACCGGTTCGCTGCGCAGTGCGGCGCGCGAATACAGCGCAAAGCTTTGCGCCACGGCCAGCACCGTTATCAGCAGCAATACGGCCAAACTTATCAGAACATAACGCATGCCGGCGATGGTAATCGAATTCGCCGCACGCTCAAAGCGCGATGCGCGCTGGCGGGCGGTTTTCGCGCCCGCTAGGCACCCAGATAGGCAAAACGTGGCATTTTTTTACCATCGATTTCGACGGTTTCTTCAAACATTGCCTTCGGGCGCACCCAGAACTGGCCGCTTGGGTTTTCATACAGGCATTCGTAATGCACCATTTCTTCGAGCGTTTCGCTGTGGCGCACCACCCCCAGCACGCGGTATTTTGGGCCTTTGTAATGTTGGTAGATGCCTTTTTGCATTGCTCCCCGCTACGGCCTACTGGCCTGCGCGATTGCGCGCCGCATCGCGGGCTCTTGGCAGACTCGGACATACTGTCCTCGAATAACAGCATAGATTTTTCGTGATGCGACGGCAGTAGCCGGAGCCAGCCATGAGCTAGCGAAGCTACGCGAAGGACGAGCCAGTATGGCGATGTCCGAAGTCAAAATTAAATCGCCTTAAAAATCACCGATGCGTTGGTGCCACCAAAGCCGAAGCTGTTAGAAAGCGCGGCAGTGACCTTTTTCTCTTTCGCTGTCAGCGGCACTAAATCCATGCCTTTTACGGATTCGGATGGGTTTTCAAGGTTCAGTGTGGGCGGCAATATGCCGGTACGCACTGCTTGAATCGCGAAAATCGCTTCCACCGAACCCGCGCCACCGAGCAAATGCCCGATCGCCGATTTGGTGGATGACATGGAAACATGCGTGGCACCATTAAACAAGCGGCGCACTGCGCCTGCTTCAATTTCATCGCCCTTGGGGGTGCTGGTACCGTGCGCGTTAATGTAGCCGATATCACTGATATTCAGCTTCGCATCATCGAGTGCCATTTGCATCGAGCGGAACCCGCCATCGCCATCATCGGCGGGGCTGGTGATATGGTAGGCATCGCCCGAGAGGCCATACCCACCAAATTCCGCCAGAATCGTGGCGCCACGCGCTTTGGCGTGCTCGTATTCTTCCAGCACTAACACGCCGGAACCCTCGCCCATGACAAAGCCATCGCGGCCTTCATCCCACGGGCGCGAGGCTTTGGTGGGGGTTTCATTATAGCCAGTGGAAAGCGCGCGGGCCGCGGCAAACCCAGCAAGGCCAATGCGGCAAATGGTCGCTTCGGCGGAACCAGCCACCATAATATCGGCACTGCCATAGGCGATCATGCGGGCACCATCGCCAATGGCGTGCGCACCGGTAGAACAGGCGGTAACCACCGAGTGGTTGGGGCCCTTGAGGCCATGTTTAATCGATACCTGACCAGAGACCAAGTTGATGAGTGATGCCGGAATAAAGAACGGCGACACGCGACGCGGGCCTTTTTCCTTCATGAGCAGCACGGTTTCTTCGATGGCAGGTAAGCCACCAATGCCCGAACCAATAATCACACCTGCACGCAATTTTTGTGCATCGCTTAGCGAAGCAAGACCGGCCTGAGCAATCGCCTCGTCGGCGGCGCCCATGCCGAAATGGATGAACTCATCCATTTTCTTTTGTTCTTTGGGTTCAATATGCGCATCGGCATCGAATTCGCCGACACCCTTGCCACGAACCACTTGGCCTGCAACGCGCGCGGGGATATCGGAAACATCGATACGGGTAATTGCCGACACACCGGATTCGCCGCGTGTGAGGCGCGCCCACACATGGTCGATGCCGCAGCCAAGCGGCGAAACAATGCCCATGCCTGTAACAACTACTCTACGCATTGGAGATTCCGCGCACGATAGGGGGAATGGCGCTGAAGTTACGCAGCGTTTTTCTCGATGTAGGAAACCGCATCTTGTACGGTTTGGATTTTCTCGGCAGCTTCATCGGGGATTTCTACGCCGAACTCTTCTTCGAATGCCATCACCAGCTCTACGGTGTCGAGGCTATCAGCGCCGAGATCATCGATAAAGTTGGCTTCTGCCACTACTTTAGCTTCTTCAACACCAAGATGTTCAATCACGATTTTGGTTACGCGACCTGCAATATCACTCATGGGATAACCCTCTTTATAGTTAATCGTATACGCGCAGTTTCAGGCCGCACGCAGCATGTGAAGTGTGCAGGTAGCATAGGGGTTCGGCAGTGGCTAGAAAAAAATCGCCTTGGGGATAAGCCTCGGAGATATCTCGCAAATTAGGAGGCTTTGGCGGCAGACGCTGCCAATAAACGGTAGCGCAGACGCAGTGCATCGTAAAGACTGCTGTAATTATCTGTCCAAAGCTGCACGCCGGCAAAGGGCATCATCTGTACCCAACCCGACCGCATCACCACCGATTGCACGGCTTCTGGCGTGCGTGTTAATAGCACCCAGTCGGCCGAGGTATGCAGGCGCTCGTGGGGTAGCTGCCCCTGCGCATCGGCAGAAACTGGTTGTGATGGCTGCACCTGCGTATTCTTGAAATACGCTGTCATCCCATGTGCTGCGGCAAGATTAGAAAGCACCGGCACCAGATTCAGATAACGGTTCGAGGCGTTCACCAGTATCACCCCACCCGGCTCCAGGCGGCTGAGATACAGCGTGAAGGCTTCATAGGTCATGAGATGTAGCGGAATGGAATCCGAACTATAGGCATCGAGCACCAGCACACCGTAGCGGGAATCTGTATGCGCAAGGTTTTTTCGTGCATCTCCGAGCACAATATTCGCATGGGGGGCACATTCCGAAAGCACATTAAAATAGCGTGGGTTGCGTGCGATACGCACCACCGCCGGATTAATTTCGTAAATATCCACCGGTTGATTTGGGCGGCTAAAGCAGGTTACCGTGCCTACCCCTAACCCCACCATAGCAATCCGAGGGTCGCGCTCGGCCTGCACATCAAATATCTCTTTCAGTTGTGGTGCATAATAGCTGGTGAAGCTGCGCGCTTCACCCGCTTGCGTACCCTGAATACCATGTAGCGTATTACCATTATACATCGCCACCGAACGCTGTTTGGGATATTCGCGCACAGTAATCACACCGAAGAAATTACGCTCCTGATGCAACATGCCTGGCGGCACACGCAGGCACCAATACGCCACCAGAGCCACTGACATAACACTATAAGCCCAAAGCAGCGCGCGCTTACGCGCAAGATGCGGCAAACCAAATGCCAGCAAGCTTACCATCGCCGCCAACAGGATGATGGGGTATTCCATGATATCGCGAAACAGCATGGGCGCCAGCACGGCATTGGCTACCCCAGCACCAGCACCGCCGAGCGCAATGGCAAAATAAAATCGCCCAAGGCCATGCACTTCGGGTTTGCTTTCATAGAGCGCAACATGGCAGGCCAGCGCGATGAGAAAAAACAGCACCAGATGTAACAGCGCTTCATAGAACGGATACAGTGTTACCACGTCAAACAACAGCGCCAGCAAAAGCAACGATGCCGCCATACCCAGCCCTACCAATGGCTGCGGTGGCAACCATTTAGGTAAAGCAAACGCAATCACAAAACTTAGTAGGTACAGCGCCAGCGGCACCACCCACAGCAACGGGAATGAGCCCACATCGTTGGTGATGTATTGCGTAACAGCTAACATCGCGCTTACAGGCACAAACCCAAGCACCACCCAACGCCCACGCAAGCGTGGTGTGTTGTGCGCAATCCCTGGCGATAAGTGCGGCTGTGCGTTTGCACTCAGCGCCACACACAGCGTTACCAACGCTATCAACACAAAAAAGCCTGTATGCCATAGCGCCAGCTGCTCGGGCGCGGCATAATGCGGCTCCAGCCAAAACACATAGCCCGCAAGCCCACCGAAACTGCCGATATTGCTGGCTGCATAAAGCGGGTAAGGGTTGCGTTCGCTAATGCGGCTGAACCAATGCTGTAACAACGGGCCATGCATCGCCAGCACCAGCACCGGCAATGCCGAAAGCATCAGCAATTGCAACAACACCCAGCCAACTGGGCTGGTAATCGTTGTATCTGCCGCCGCGGGTTGCGGCATGCCCGGCAGGTAAAATGCTGCGCCAAGCATCATGGCCAGAAAGATTCCCTGCTGCACACGTAGCGGAAGGCGCTGCATGCTAACCATGCTGGCGCCATACCCAAGCAATAGCAGCATCTGGAAATACAGCATCGCCGTTGTCCACACCGCAGGCACGCCACCAAGCGCTGGCAGCAACTGCTTCACCAGCATCGGCTGAATCAGAAATAGCAAAAAGGCGCTCAGGCCACAGGCCGCAGCAAAACAGAGTGCACGAAGCGGTGGCAACAGGCGTTGCATATTATACCATCAACAATCCGCCATTAATATGCAGCGTCTGACCGGTGATGTAGCTGGCGCTTTCGCTCGCCAGAAACACCACGCCAGCGGCGACATCTTCGGGGCTACCAAAACGCTGGGCGGGAATATTATCGGTAATGCGTTTTTGCTGTTCTTCGGTTAACTTATCCGTCATCGCGGTTTTAATAAAGCCGGGTGCCACACAATTGACAGTGATACCGCGGCTTGAAACTTCGGCTGCGAGCGATTTGCTCATACCGATCATGCCGGCTTTGGAAGCGCAGTAATTGGCTTGGCCGGGGTTGCCCATGACGGCGACCACCGAGCTGATATTGATAATGCGGCCAGCACGCTGCTTCATAAAGGGTTTGAGCACGGCGCGGTTCAGGCGAAATGTCGCGGTGAGGTTAATATCGATCACGGCCTGCCAGTCTTCATCTTTCATGCGCATGGCGAGAGTATCTTTGGTAACACCGGCATTGCACACTAATATATCGAGGCCACCGAGTGCCGCTTCGGCTTGCGCAGGCAGCGCATCGACCGCCGCCGCATCGGTAAGGTTGCACGGCAGAATGGCGCAGCCACCGCCCAGCTCGGCATTCAGCGCTTCAAGCGCTTCTGTGCGGGTGCCGGAAATAGCGATGCTTGCGCCCGCTTCTTTTAACGCCTTGGCAATGGCGCCGCCAATACCGCCCGATGCACCGGTGATAAGGGCTTTTTTACCTTGTAATGCTAACATAAAAATCTCCTGTTATTCGAGGACAGTATGTCCGAGTCAGCCATGAGCTGCGAAGCACGCGCCATAGAATTTTCAGTAGAAAATTCTGGGCGCAACACAACAACTACGCCGCCTTTGCCAGCGCATCCAGATCTTCGGGTGCGCCGATATTTTGCACTTTTATATCGGGTGCAATACGCTTTACCAAGCCACTAAGCACTTGCCCATGACCAATTTCCACCAGCGTACTAATACCCTGCTGCTGCATATAGAGTATCGAATCGACCCAGCGCACCATGCCTGTCACCTGCTCGACCAATAAATGGCGTATCTGGTTGGGGTCAGACACGGCCTGCGCGGTCACGTTAGCCACTACCGGCACGAGCGGTGCGGCGATTTTGGCGGCAGCCAATGCTTCGCGCATTTTTTCAGCAGCCGGTTTCATCAGTGAGCAATGGAAGGGTGCGGAAACCGCAAGCGCAAGGGCGCGCTTGGCGCCAGACTCTTTGGCCAGCTGCATGGCGCGTTCTACGCCTGCGACCGAGCCGGAAATGACAATTTGGTTTTGCGCATTATGGTTGGCGATTTCTACCACTTCACCGGGAAGCTGGGTTGCGGCTTCCTGCACGATCTCGCGCACGGCCACCAGTTCTGGCCCAATAATCGCCGCCATCAGGCCAGCACCAGGCTTCACGGCGGCCTGCATGGCCTGCCCTCGCACACGCAGCAGGCGCGCTGCATCGGTAACACTCAGGGCACCTGCGGCGGTAAGCGCCGAATATTCGCCCAAACTATGGCCCGCCACCAGCATGGCCGAACCGGGCAAGGTGATGCCCATTTCTTTTTGCATCACCCGAAAGGCTGCCAGCGATGCCGCCATAATGGCAGGCTGCGCATTTTCGGTAAGGGTTAAGGCATCTTCCGGGCCTTCGGCCATGAGTTGCGAAAGTTTCTGGCCGAGCGCCTCGTCGACTTCCTGAAGTACTTCGCGGGCGACGGGGAACGCGGTTGCCAATGCCTGCGCCATACCAATGGCCTGCGAACCCTGACCGGGGAAAACATACGCGGTGTTCATTCTGTTACCTTTTGTTGGTGAATCTGGCTGTGACTTAGGCCGCAAAAATGCGATGTGCAAGTTTTTTGGCCTTGCATTTTTGCCGCACTGAGGTTATGCACCCCCCTCTTACGGCGAAAGCCCTAAGTTAGATTCACAGGTAATGCTGCCTGCGCAAGGGTTGCGCTGGATTTTGTATTACCGTCTGACGAACGAGGACGTTATGGCATTTTATGAATGCACCTTTATTGCACGCGCCGACCTGCCAAAGGCCGACGTGCAAAAAATCACCGACAACTTTGTTAAAATCGTCGCCGATTACAAAGGCACGGTGCTGAAAAACGAATATTGGGGTCTGCGCTCGCTGGCCTATAAAATCAACAAATCTGGCAAGGGCCACTACAGCATGCTGGGTATCAGCATTTCGGCTGAAGGCCTGCGTGAGCTGGAGCGTAACATGCGCATCAACGAAGATGTCGTGCGTGCGCTGACCGTTCGCGTTGAGAAAATGGATGCCAGCCCCAGCGTAATGATGCGCCAACAATCAGGAGATAGCTATGATGCAGCGTAATTCTTCCCCCCGTGAATCACGTGGCGGCGCCGAGGGCGCTATGGGTGCTGGCGATGGTGCCGGTGCTGGTAAAAAAGTATTCTTTCGCCGTCGCAAGTCGTGCCCGCTTTCGGGCAAGAACGCCCCGGCGATCGACTATAAAGATGTGAAACTGCTGCAGCGCTACGTTTCTGAGCGTGGCAAAATTCTGCCAAGCCGCATTACCGCAGTTTCTGCGAAAAAACAGCGTGCGATGTCGCGCGCGATTAAACGTGCACGCAATCTGGCGCTGATGCCATACGTGCTTCAGGCCTAAGCAGGAGAGAGTTCCATGGAAGTCATTTTATTAGAGCGCGTTGCGCGTTTAGGTGGTGTGGGTGACACGGTAAAAGTGAAAGACGGCTTTGCCCGTAACTTCCTGCTTCCGCAGAAAAAAGCCCTGCGTGCTACCGAAAACAACAAAGCCGTATTCGAAGGCAAGCGTGCCGCACTGGAAGCACAAAACGCGGAAGCCCGCGCCAAAGCCGAACAGCGTGCCACCGGTATGCAGAACATTACTGTTACCGTGATCCGCCAAGCTTCGGATGATGGCAAACTTTATGGTTCAGTCACCGTGCGCGATATTTCTGAAGCGTTGCTGGAAGCTGGCCACAATGTGGAGCGTCGCCTGATCGACCTTAGCACGGCTGTAAAACAGCTGGGCGTGTATGATGCGGTGATCAACCTGCACCCTGAAGTGCCGGTGAAGCTGCGCGTGCATGTGGCACGTAATGCGGAAAGCCCGCTGCCAGAAGAACTGCTTGAGAAGAAAACCGCTGAAGCGGTTTCGGAAGAAGTAGTGGTGGCCGCAGAAGAAACCGCTGCCTAACTAGCGACCAAGCGATTCAAGATTATCGGGAAGTTCACGGCGCGCCATTTCGCGCTCGGCGAAGCGTGCATTTTGCATGTTCACTTGCTGACTAATAGTTTGGCTGTGTACGCGCCGTTCAAGTGGTGGCTGGCTGGTTTCGGTTTTGCCGAACACGCCATCAAACACCGGGCCAAGCCCCGAACTAAACGCACCAAATAACCCAAAACTTACGGCACCACCAAGCACACTAAATTGTGTTGCCCATGCCGGTACAGTGGCGCTTAGTAGTGGTGCTACAAACCCAATAACAGTAGGTGCAGCGAGCGCAACCAATGCACCCACGGTTGCAAACAGCAAGGTTGTTTTCAGTACACTCTTTAAATAATCACCCATGCGCCTATTCTAATGCATGCACGTGCGGCGCAGTATGAAGATTCGATGACATTGCGGGGTGTGGAAATACCAGGCTGTGGATAGTGTGAGTAAAACCGTGCAATTACTTACCGGCACCGTGGATGTGCGGTATAGTGTGTGACCACACATAAAAAAACAGGCACTATGGCAACCGCAAGCATTATCGAACACCCAAGCAAGCCGGAAATCACCCGCGAAGCCCCCAACAACATGGAAGCCGAGCAAGCGTTGCTTGGCGCGATTCTGGTGAATAACGAAGCGCTCAACCATGTGGGCACATCGCTGCAGCCCGAAGATTTTTATGCCGAACTGCACCAGCGTATTTATAAAGCGATTTTGCATTTTCACGATAAGGGCCTCATTTCCAACCCTGTCACGCTGAAGCACCATTTCGCCAGCGGTCAGGCACTGGAAGATCATTATCTTGCGCGCTTAGTGGCGGCCGCCACCTCGATCATTAACACGCATGAATATGCCAAACTCATCCGCGATCTGGCGGTGAAGCGCCGGCTGATTGGCATTGGCGAACAGGTGGTGAACCGCGCCTATGAAACCCCCAGCGAACATAGCGGGAACACGCAGGTAGAAATCGCCGAACAACAACTGTTTCATTTAGCCACCGAGGGCGATGCCGAAGGTGGTTTCGAGCCGATTAAAAACTCGCTTGCTGAAGCGTTGGTGCGCACCGAAAAAGCTTTCAAACGCTCGGGCGAAGTGGTGGGCATTGATACGGGTTTTTCTGCCATGAACCAGAAGCTCGGCGGCTTGCACCCTTCGGATCTGATTATTCTCGCCGGTCGCCCATCGATGGGTAAAACCGCGCTTGCCACCAACATTGCCTATAACGCCACGCGCATTATCGCCCGCGAAGACGAAGAAAAATTACGCGCCGGCGAAAAACCGCGTTCGGTGGGTTTTTTCTCACTCGAAATGAGTTCCGAACAATTGGCGCTGCGTTTGCTGGCATCGGCGTGCAACATTGCCTCGCATAAATTATCGCGCGGCGATTTAACACAAGATGAATTCTCGCAGCTCGTGCAGCGCAGCCACGAGCTTTCGCGCCTGCCACTGCATATCGATGATACCCCAGCACTTTCGATCGCCGCATTGCGCAGCCGCGCGCGCCGCTTAAAGCGCGTGCATAATGTGTCGCTACTGGTGGTCGATTATTTGCAGCTGGTGCGTGCTACTGCCTCGGGTGGCAATATCAACCGCGTACAAGAAATTTCGGAAATTACGCAGGGCTTAAAAGCCATCGCCAAAGAATTGGAAGTGCCGGTAATTGCACTTTCGCAGCTTTCACGCGCGGTCGAACAACGCGAAGATAAACGCCCGCAACTCGCCGATCTGCGCGAATCGGGCAGTATCGAACAGGATGCCGATTTGGTGATGTTCGTGTTCCGCGAAGAATATTATCTGGGCCGCACCGAACCGCGCCCCGACACGCCCGACCACGCCGAATGGATGGCGAAAATGGAAAAAGTGCATGGGCTTGCTGAAGTGATTGTGGCCAAAAACCGTAACGGCCCTATCTGCAATATCGAACTGCAATTCCAGGGCGAACTTACGCGCTTCAGCGATGTGGTGCGGCAAGATTATCTGCCGGAAGCGCATTATTAACGCGGCCACGCATTCCGGAATCTACGATTTTGATTGCGTCGTATCATAGATTCGTATTTTCGTAAGCGCATCATGTTCACCACCCCTACCCTCACCGTTAACCTTGCAGCAATTGTTGCCAACTGGCGCACGCTTTCGCAGCAATTTAGCGGGCGCGAATGCGCGGCGGTGGTGAAAGCCAATGCCTATGGAATCGGCGCAATCGAAGTTACGCGCGCACTATCTGTTGCAGGCTGCCACACGTTTTTTGTGGCCACACTGGGTGAAGCGATTGCGCTGCGCGAGCAATTTCGTGATGTGCGGATTTTGGTGTTTCACGGCGTGCAGGCGGGGGAAGAGTTTGCGTTTATTTCGCATCGGCTGATTCCGGTGTTAAACTCGCGCGCGCAAATTGCGCGGTGGGTAATCGTGGCGCGCGATGATGCACACGCAGTAAGCGCCCTGCATATAGATACGGCGATGGCGCGGCTTGGCTTGCAGCCGGAAGAATTTTTTGCATTGCTAGCGGAACAACCCAACGCATTGAAGGATGCACGTGTAAGTTTGCTGATGTCTCACCTTGCCTGCGCACCCGAACCTGCGCATGCTAGCAACGCCGCGCAACAGGCGCTGTTTCAGCGTATTCGTGAACGTGCTGCCGATATTCCGGCCAGCCTGTGCAATTCGGGCGGTATCTTTCTGCCTGCCACATTCCACTATGATTTGGCGCGCCCGGGCTGTTCGCTGTATGGCATTCGCCCGCAAGATACTGCGCCCAACCCCATGCAGCACGTGGCGCAGTGGGATGCGCCGATTCTGCAAATTCGCACACTGGGTAGCGCGCAGGCCCTGGGCTATGGCGCCACGCAAACGCTGCCCGCAGGCAGTGTGGTGGCCACCGTGGCCAGTGGCTATGCCGATGGCTACCAGCGCGCCCTAAGCCACAAGGCGGTGGCTTATGCAGGCGATATATGCGTGAAACTGGCCGGGCGGGTGACGATGGATATGTTATGTTTTGATATCAGCAATGTGCCGCTAGCACAGCGCGAAAGCCTGAGCCACCTTACCCTACTTGGTGACCGTGATGGAATACGCGTGGATGATTTAGCGGCGCGCGCAGGCACGATTGGCTACGAAATTTTTACCGGTATTGGTGCACGTGTGGCGCGGGTATATACCGACTAAAAGATGCCGATTGCCGAAAAAAATAAATCCGCTACACACAAGGTATGATTTCTCGCACGCACACGAATCCTGTCGCAAAAATTGGTGAAGTCTTTCTGCTGTTCCTTGCGGCGATCGGCAGGCTCAGCATGTTCACCTGGGCGGCACTTTCGCAGGGCATCAAGCCGCCCTATTACCCGCGCCAGATTGGCCGCATGATGCTCGATATCGGCTATTATTCGCTGCCGGTAGTGGGGCTTACGGCTATTTTTACCGGCGGCGTGCTGGCACTGCAAACCTATAGTGGCTTCTCGCGCTTTTCAGCGGAAAGCTCGATTCCGATTGTGGTGGCGTTATCCATCACCCGTGAATTGGGCCCGGTGCTCGCTGGCCTGATGGTAGCCGGGCGTATTGGCGCCGCCTTTGCGGCAGAAATTGGCACCATGCGCGTCACCGAACAGATTGATGCGCTGGTGACACTTTCTACCAACCCCAATAAATATCTGGTGTTTCCGCGCTTGCTTGCGGGCACGCTGATGATGCCATGTCTGGTGTTCGTTGCCGATGTGATTGGCATTATGGGCGGCTATATGGTATCGGTGCATAAGCTGGGTTTTGCTGCCGGCCCCTATATCACCAACACCTGGAACTACCTTGAATTCCGCGATGTGTTTTCTGGCCTGGTGAAGGCGGGTGCGTTCGGGTTTGTGATTGCGCTCATGGGTTGCTATCATGGCTACCATTCCAAAGGTGGTGCACAGGGTGTGGGTTCGGCCACCACCAATGCGGTGGTTTCGGCCTCGATTCTCATTCTTTTCAGCAACTATTTGCTTACGGAAGTGTTTTTCGCCGTATGATTAACGTGACACCTAAAATCGAACTGCAGCAACTGCATAAGCGCTTTGGCAAAAAAAAGGTGCTCGATGGTGTGAATCTGCAGGTATTGCCCGGTGAATCGCTGGTGATTATTGGCGGTTCGGGTTCCGGCAAATCGGTGACGATTAAGCATATTTTAGGCCTTATCAAACCCGATGCTGGCAGCGTATTTTTTGATGGCGAAGATATCACCAGCTATTCGTTTTCGCAGCGCGAAAAAATTCTGCGCAAATGCGGCATGCTGTTTCAGGGTGGTGCGCTGTTCGATTCTCTACCAGTCTGGCGCAATATCACCTTTGCCGCTACCCAGCGCGAAAAGAACCTCTCGCAAGCGGAAGCAAAGGCCTTGGCAGTCGAAAAACTGGCGGCCGTGGGCATGCCCCCTGAGGTGGCCGATTTAATGCCTTCGGAACTTTCCGGCGGCATGCAGAAGCGTGTGGGGCTGGCGCGCGCTATTGCCACCAACCCGGAAGTGATATTCTTTGATGAACCCACCACCGGGCTTGACCCGATTATGGCCGATGTCATTAACGACCTGATTGTTGCCTGCGTGAAAAAACTGGGTTCTACCGCCGTTACCATTACCCATGATATGAGCAGCGTGCGCAAAATCGCCAGCCGTGTGGCGATGATCTACGAGGGCAAAATCATCTGGGATGGGCCGGTCGCCGCGATTGACCATTCCGGCAACCCATATGTCGACCAATTCGTGCATGGCCGCGCCGAAGGCCCCATTCAGGTGGGTGTAAAAGCATAATAATCTGCTTATTACGCGGTATTTTAGCAAATTCTTAACATTTCTAGGCGCATTCTGTGGTAAAACAGACGCGTACCATGGCCACAGTAAAACATCTTCTCGATTACAACGAGCGCTACGCGCTAGGTCTGAATTATGACCCGGCGACTAAGAAGCTTACCGCCGAGATGACCACGCGCTCAGCGCCCAACCCCCGCTTTATGGCAAATGTGAAGCGCCTGCTCAGTGTGGAACAGCACGGCGACAGCTTCACGCTGAAACTGGGCAGCGAACCGATTGGTACCTACCACGCGCAAACGGATGGCAGCCTTACGCTTGACCCTGCAACCTACCGCCCCCTCACCGTCAGCGAAACGCGGCGCATGGGCACTTTTTACGATAGCCATGCTGAGCTTTACCCGCACACCGATAAAGCGCTCGCAGAAAAAGCTAAAACTGCCGTTACCACCGATTTTCATACCCATAGCTCGGGGCAGATCAGCGCCGATGGGCTTATCAAAATTGCCACCAGCAAAGAGCATAATGTTTACTACCCCGTGCATCTGCTGAAGGAAGCCGGTATCAACCCCGACCTCACAGGCGCTAAAAAAGTGCCGCGCATTCTGTTTCCGCCGCTTGAACCACAAATCATCGATGGTGAAAAAGCACCTAGCGAAGTGCTGGCGGTGCCACTCGCATCGCTTTCCAAATCCGATATCGCCAAGCTTGCACTCAAAATGCAAATGCCGATGGATGCGCAGGCCACCTATAGCGAAATGGAAAACGATGCGTACCGTTTCCGTTATCCTATCACCAAGCAAAAAGGCATTCTCAAAGATTCGCTGAAAGAAGTGGCACGCGAATATGCCGCGCAAGGCATTACCTATGCCGAAATAGCCTATGTGGGGCTGGACAATAAAGACCTATTCAAAAACCTCCACGAAGCCATGGCCGAAATTGAGGCCGAAAATAAAGCAACGCCGGGTAAATATGCTAATCTACGCTTTCTGGTGGGTTTGCCGCGCAACTGGCCGATCGATCAGATCAAAGATACGCTCGAGAATATTAAAGTCATGGCCAAAAGCCCGTATATCGCGGGTATCGATTTGTTAGGTTACGAAACCAACAAAACCGCCGAATTCATGACTGCGCTCGATGGGTTTGCGGCATGGGCGGAAAAAGAACAGCCCGATTTTATCTTCCGCGCGCATGCAGGCGAGAACGATAAGAATCTGGCCAACGTACGCGAATTCTTAAAACTCACCTCGCGCCACGATTTACGCACACGCATCGGCCATGGCCTTTACGGGATGGATGATAAAGAAACCCTCGATCTGGCGGCCAAAATGTCTGCCGACCCGAAAAATCCATTACTGACACTGGAATTTAACCCCGATTCGAATATCGCGCTGAACAATGTCGATGATATTCGCCAGATACCTTTCGCCAGTATTCGCAGCCGTGGTATTCCGTTCGTGATTGGTTCAGATTCCGCCGGCACCTACGGCACCGATGCCAAGCAGTTAGGCCTTGCCGGCATGTATGGCGGGCTGGATAGCGCGGGCTTCGATGCGCTCAAACAACACCAGACACATCTGGTGCAGATGCAAGATGCCACCGCGCATAAAAAAGCACAAAGCATCCCCGGATGGGATGACCACACCACACGTAGCACCTTCATCGCCGAGCTCGCCGAAAAAATGAAGGTGATTGATCCCAAAAGCTATGCAACGGCAAACCCCGAACATGATGCCGCACGCGAAGCATTGAAAGCCCACGGCACATTGATTGCCGAAGGCGATGTAGCAAAACCAAACATCATGGGTGCGCGCAAACCGATTGCGATCGTGGGTGCCTCGGGCTCGACATGGAAGCGCATTCCCGCGCAGCAGCAGCACGATATTTCGGTGGCGATCGATATGGTGATCCACGCCATTAACCCTGAGAAAGCCTATATCGTACAAGGCCGCAGCAAAGCCGATGGGCTTGGCAAATTGCTGCGCGAATCGATCAATACACTCAATAATGGCGGCACGGGCAATGCGGCAAGTGCACCGCTTAAAACACTC
>JBILFK010000118.1:0-5039 GCA_044351685.1 Rickettsiales bacterium
GTTAACTATAATACGGCAGAGCCCACAAGCAATGCACTGGCAGTGCGCAATTTTAGTTCACCCCAGCGCGCAACATCAGTCATTGCGGGCTCCAAAGCGACGTTCGCGCGCGCCATAAACCTCAAATGCTTTTTCCATTTCTTCAGCTGAAAAATCTGGCCACAACACTTCGCTGAAATAAAGTTCCGTATACGCAGATTGCCATAGTAAAAAATTGCTCAATCGTTCGTCGCCGCCGGTGCGAATAAGTAAATCTGGGTCGGGTAAATCGGCAGTTTCCAGATAGTTATGGATTGTTGCTTCGGAAATTTGGTCGGGCGTAAGGGTGCCGTTTGCAATATCCGATGCAATGCGCTGCACCGCATACACCATTTCCTGGCGCGCACCGTAGCTGATAGCGATGGTAAGATTAAGCCCCGTTTTGCTTGCGCTTTCTTTTTCAATCGCGGCTAAATCTTTTTGCAAATCGGGTCTGAGGGTTTGCCTATCGCCAATGAAACGCAAACGAATGTTTTCTTTGAGCAAATTTTTGACTTCGTGATTAATATAGTGCCGCAATAGCCCCATTAAATCCTGTATTTCGCTGGGCTCGCGCTTCCAGTTTTCCGAAGAAAAGGCGTACACCGTAAGATAACGTAAATGCGGATAATTGCGGCATGCTACAAGCAGCCGCCGCAGCGCTTCAGCGCCTGCTTTGTGGCCCATTTTACGTGGTGTTTTGTTTTTTTCTGCCCAGCGGCCATTGCCATCCATGATAATGGCAACATGGGCTGGGTAGCGTGCTTCTTCAGCCGATTTCATGGCGAATGCAGAGAAGGGCATGAATAATCACACGCTCATGATTTCTTTTTCTTTGCCCACCAGAAGATCATCGATTTTCTTGACAAAATCATCGGTGAGTTTCTGAATTTGCTCCGATTGTTTGCGGTGTTCGTCTTCGGAAATTTTACCATCTTTTTCGGCAGCCTTCAGGGCATCCATGCCGTCGCGGCGCACGTTACGAATCGCCACTTTTCCTTGTTCGG
This sequence comes from Rickettsiales bacterium, assembly GCA_044351685.1. Taxonomy (GTDB): domain Bacteria; phylum Pseudomonadota; class Alphaproteobacteria; order Rickettsiales; family UBA3002; genus JALHRI01. The sequence goes on from JBILFK010000118.1 coordinate 1,026, forward strand.
CATATTTGCCTGCCACTTTCACCATTTCTTTGCGGCGATCTTCAGAAAGTGCCGGAATAGGCACGCGAACCAGCTGGCCATCGGCTGCCGGATTCAGTCCTAAATTGGCGTTGGTAATGGCTTTTTCCACGGCCTTTACCATGCTTTTATCCCATACTTGTACCACCAATAAGCGTGGTTCGGGCGCACTCACGGTGCCAACCTGATTCATAGGCATCATAGCGCCGTAGGCTTCCACCTGCACGCTATCGAGCAAATTCGCCGAAGCGCGCCCAGTGCGAAGGCCTGTAAATTCGTGTTGAAGCGCTTTGAATGCGCCGTCCATACGGCGCTGAAGTTCTTGCTGATCCATGGTATGATTGCTCCTAGTGTGGGTTGTGAATAGTGGTGAATTTGCCCTTACCAGCGACCACTTCGGCGCATGAGCCGTGATCGTGAATGGAAAACACCAGAATGGGAATATTGTTTTCACGCGCAAGCGAGATGGCTGCAGCATCCATGACTTTCAAATCTTTGCTTAAAACGTCATGGTAGGTGAGGGTATCAAACTTCACGGCGTTGGGGTTTTTCTTAGGGTCGGAATCATACACGCCATCTACCTGCGTACCTTTTAGCAATGCATCGCAGTTCATTTCCGAGGCGCGTAGTGCCGCTGTGGGATCGGTGGTGAAATAGGGGTTACCAATACCGCCCGCAAAAATGACCACGCGACCGCGCTCAAGGTGGCGAAGGGCGCGACGGCGAATATAGGGTTCGCACACTTCTTTCATTTCAAGCGCGGAAAGCACGCGCGTATCGCAGCCCAAACGATCAAGAATGTTTTGAATAGCTAGTGCGTTTAAAATGGTTGCCAGCATGCCCATGTAATCGGCGCTCGAGCGTTCCATGCCTTGTGCTGCGCCCGACATGCCACGAAAAATATTGCCACCACCTACCACCACGCACACTTGCACGCCCATATCGGCCACTTGCTTTACATCTTCGCAGATACGCTGAATGGTATTTAAATCCTGGCCGAAAGGTTTATCACCCATCAAGGCTTCGCCAGATACTTTGATAAGCACCCGTTTATACTTAGATTTACCTTTAGATTTTACAGCGAGTTGAGCAGGCGACATAGTATTACCTCCGTGGGACGCGCAAGAACTAGCCCCACGGTGGAAATACGCAAGAAAAAAGGTAATTCTATACGATGCTTATGCAGCGCCAGCGGCTTTTGCTACTTCTGCAGCAAAATCATCTTCGGCTTTTTCGATGCCTTCACCAAGTGCAAAGCGCTCGAATGCAGCAAGCGTAATGGCGCTACCAGCATCTTTTTCAGCAGCTTTCACTACATCACTGATTTTGGTTTTGCCATCGATCACGAACAACTGCTCCAGCAGCACAACTTCTTCGTAATATTTACGAATGCGGCCTTCGATCATTTTTTCAACAACTTCTGCAGGCTTGCCCGATGCTAGCGCTTGATCGCGCAGCACATTGCGCTCGCGCTCAAGGTTGCTGCTATCTACTTGTTCGCGGTTTAATGCTTCTGGTTTTGCGGCAGCAATATGCATGGCAATTTGCTTGCCCAGTGCTTCCAGTGCTTCTTTTTTACCAGCCGATTCCAGTGCCACGAGCACGCCAATTTTACCAAGGCCAGCTTTTACAGCCGAGTGCACATAGGTGGCCACAATGCCTTCTTTCACGCTCAATTTGGCCGAACGGCGCAAATTCATGTTTTCACCAATGGTTGCAATGGCTTCCGTTACGGCTTCCGATACGGTTTTGCCGCTGGCGGTTTTTTGATTTTTCAGTGCTTCGACATCGCCTGTATTCAGTGCAACATTGGCTACTTCAGCAACCAATGCTTGGAACTGATCGTTACGGGCAACGAAGTCGGTTTCCGAGTTCAGTTCTACAACCGCTGCGCTATTACCGCTAACAGCAACGGCAACCAAACCTTCAGCAGCAACACGGCCAGATTTTTTAGCAGCCGATGCTAGGCCTTTTTTACGCAGCCAATCAATCGCTGCATCTACGTTGCCAGCGTTTTCATCAAGGGCTTTTTTGCAATCCATCATGCCGGCGCCGGTGCGCTCGCGAAGGTCTTTAATCAGTGATGCAGACATAGGGTACTCCAGATATATCAGGTTTCAGGTGATAAGTTTCAAAAGGTTTCAAGCACATTGCTGCGCCTGAAACCTGAAACTTCATTACGCAGCTTCTTCGGGCTGCGGCTTAATTTCAGCGACGGCTTCCGCTTTTTTGCGGGCGCTGGCAGCTTTTTTAGCTTCTTCGGCAAAGGCCTCTTTTTTGGTCGAAGATTTCGCCGATTTTTTGCCTTTTGCAGGCTCTGCAGGTGCTTCTTCAGCAGTTGCATCGCTTGCTTCGCCTTGCTGTTCCAGCTCGGCTGGTTCTTCTTTAGCGCCAAAATCGATATTTGCGCCGCCCATGCTTTCCTGCAGGCCACTTAACACGGCATCAGAAATGAGTTTGCAGTAAAGTTTAATGGCACGCGTTGCATCATCGTTACCGGGAATCGGGAAATCAATGCCTTCGGTGGTGCAATTGGTATCCACAATCGCAACAATCGGAATCCCGAGCTTTTGCGCTTCTTTGATGGCCAGTTCTTCGCGGTTGGTATCAATCACGAAAATCATATCGGGCAGGCCGCCCATATCACGAATACCGCCGAGCGAACGCTCGAGTTTATCGCGGTTACGTTCCATGGTGAGCAATTCTTTTTTGGTAAGACCAGTGTTCGCATCGTTCAGCATTTCTTCGTATTTTTTCAGCTGACGAATCGAATTCTGAATGGTTTTCCAGTTGGTGAGCATGCCACCCAGCCAACGGCTGTTTACATAATATTGGCCGCAACGCTTTGCTGCTTCAGCAATGCTTTCCGATGCCTGACGCTTGGTGCCCACAAACAAAATACGCCCGTTTTTGGTGATGGTGCTACGCACGGCAGTAAGGCCACGGTGCAGCAAGGGGACAGTTTGTTGAAGGTCGATAATATGCACATCGTTACGTGTGCCATAAATGAAAGGCGCCATGCGTGGGTTCCAACGCTTGGTTTTGTGCCCGAAATGTACGCCAGCATCAATAAGCTCGCGCATGGTAAAGGCTGGTAGTGCCATAGTAAAACTCCTTTGTTTCCGGTTGTTCCTCCACAGGCTGGACACATTGAAAATCAACATGACCGGTGGGCAGGAGGCCCGTAACCTGTGTGTGAATTTCCCCACATGGGGAGCGCGGTTAATAGACGAAAATCCGCACAAATCAAGCATTGTTTTGTTTATGACAGTTTTGTGACGTTACCCCAGCGCCCATTTTGTTGCGCTGCAGCGTCTTAAAATGTTCATAAATATAGAATTAATCATTTTTTAGGGTGTGTTAAAATGAAAATGCCGGAGTGTGTGCATTCTGCATGCGCGCCGCGATGGAATAATGCATGGCTGTATATAAAAATACCAAACAAAATTCTGGGCTTACAGCGCTCGAAAGCGTCTCTGCGCCTGATGGTCAGCAGTTCTTTTTCCATATTCGTGATGCAGCTGCCGGCGAAGCAATCAAGCAATCGTTACAACATTCCGGAATTTCGTTGAAGTGGGTAGCGCAGAGCAAGCTTGATTCAGGATTAGTGCTAATTGCGCATGGCGCGCGTGGATGTGAAGCGCAAACAGTGGCTGCACTTACCTCTGGTGGTGAGAATCTTGAACTTTCGCACAAACAGAAAAAAATTGATCCTTGGGTGATTCGTAGCTTTTTAGGATTTGGCGGGCAAACGTTGCAGTTAACCTCAAGCTTCATGCGGCCAGATAAACCCGGCATGGCGGGCAAGGGGGTTTGGCAAAAAGTCGATATGCCAATTTTTGTATTTGCAGCCGCAAACATGACTGCGAACGTTATCAACCTTGCGTATAAAGCCCAAAATGTCGATGACCCCAAACAGCTGCGCTACCTCAAGGAGCGTGTTAACCAAGCGTTGTCGCCCTCACTTGAGCCCGGACACTATGCGCCAAGCGTCGA
>JBILFK010000119.1:0-4984 GCA_044351685.1 Rickettsiales bacterium
ATAAATGTAAGCTGCACTTCGTGGGTCAAGCGCCCACCCTCGCAGCACGTTCCCCTGATTTATCTGAAAGGATTCGTATGGCAAATCGTTGGCCAGCATTATTTGCGCGTGCAAAAACTGGTGCGCATAAACATGTATCGCATTCTGTAACACCACAAGCCTATATGTTTCCCGCCGGTCAACCTGTGTGGATGCAACGTGATTATACGCGCTTTGCCGAAGAAGGATTTCGCCGCAACGTGATCGCATACCGCGCAATCAGCATGATTGCGAGTGCCGCAGCCAGCGTGCCATTTTTGCTGGAACAAAAACGCCGCACACAGGTGACAGTGATCGAATCGCACCCCTTATTATCGTTATTGGCGCGACCAAACCCACGTCAGGGTGGCGCAGAATTATTTGAGGCGCTTTACAGCTACCGCCTAATATCTGGCAACGCCTACCTGCATGCGATTGGCCCTCGCAACGAAGCGCCGCTGGAATTACATAGCCTGCGACCTGACCGAATTGCCATTATACCGGGGCAGGGTGGTATACCCAAAGCCTACCGCTATAAAGTGGGCGAGCGTTCGATGGAGATTGCGGTGGATAGCCTGAGTGGGCAATCACGCCTGTTACATCTCAAGCATTTTCATCCGCTGGATGATTGGTATGGCATGTCGCCGATTGAAGCGGCAGCGTATAGCATTGACCAGCATAATGAATGCAGTGCATGGAATCAGGCATTATTGCAAAATGGCGCACGACCATCGGGTGCACTACTGGTGAAGCCAGAACACGGAAATGCCGGAACGCTTAGCGAGCAGCAATATAGTCGCCTGAAACAGCAGATCGATGAACAATTCTCGGGTGCCGTAAATGCAGGAAGACCGTTGCTGCTGGAAGGTGGGCTGGAATGGAAGGAAATGAGCCTTTCGCCACGCGATATGGATTTTGTGGGCATTAAAAACGCCAGTGCACGCGACATTGCATTGGCACTTGGCGTGCCGCCACAGATTCTAGGGATTCCCGGCGACAACACCTATTCGAACCTGCAAGAGGCGCGTATTGCGCTGTGGGAGCAAACAATTATTCCGGCGCTGCATTATATGGTAGCCGAGCTAAACAACTGGCTGGTGCCAATGTTTGATAGCTCGCTACGCTTGCGCATTAACCTGAAATCGGTTTCTGCCCTTTCGGGAAAATACGATGCGGAATGGCAGCGTGTAAGCAGTGCAGGCTTCCTGAGCGATGCTGAAAAAAGGCGCATGTTAGGCATTGCTGAAACGGAGGCAGGCCATGCGTAACGCAGTAAAATTTCATATCAAATCGCTCGATGAGGCTGGGCTATTCTCGGGATATGCCAGCGTATTCCATGTGGTGGATCAGCAGCGCGATGTGGTGATGCCGGGTGCCTTTACCTATGCGCTACAAACGATGAAGCCTGGGCATGTGAAACTGCTTTGGCAGCATACATGGTCGGAGCCGATAGGCGTGATCGAGCGTTTATTTGAAGATGCGCAGGGCTTGTATATTGAAGGCAGATTATTGCTGGATATTGCACGTGCGCGTGAAGCCTATGCGCTTCTGAAGGCAGGCGCCATGAGCGGATTAAGCATCGGCTATTCGCCGAAAACCCGCATTGAACCAGATACGGGCGTGCGTCAATTACTGGAGGTGGATTTATGGGAAATCAGCCTGGTGACGCTGCCCGCCAACCCTCTTGCTACTGTAACGGTAGTGAAATCCGACTGTGTATCACCGGAAATTCTGGCGCTGAAACATGCGCTGAACCGCGCGATGCGCAGCCTTAATATATAACTAAAAAGGATAGTTTATGACAATCTCAGAAGTAACCGAAACCGTGCATGCACTGGGCAGCGCATGGGAACAATTTAAACAGGTGAACGATACACGCCTGAACGAAATTGAGCGTAAAGGCAATGCCGACCCGCTCTACCTTGAGCATTTGAACCGTATTGGTGATGCGCTTGATCGGCAAAAACGCCGCATTGATACGCTGGAAACCAATAATAATCGCCCCGGTTTGGAATATACCAAAGCGGGTATCGAAGATATTTCCGAATACCGCACGGCGTTTTGCAACTACCTGCGTAAGGGCATGGAAAGCGGGCTGGAGCAACTGCAACTGAAAGCGCTTTCGGTAACAGGTAACGGCACGTAAGGTGGGTATTTGGTAACGCCCACCATCAGTGATCGCATTTTGAACATTATTCGTGAAAGCTCGCCGCTGCGTTCGCTTGCGAGCATTAAAACCATTTCATCGGATACGCTGGATTTAATTGAAGATACCGGTGAAATGAGCGCTGCATGGGTAGGCAAAACCGGCACCCGCAGCGAAACAAACGCCTCGCTGCTTGGTAAACGCACAATCGAAACATTCGAAATGTATGCGCAACCACAAGCTACGCAAAAACTGATCGATGATGGCTCGGTGAATATCGAGGAATGGGTAGCCAATAAAATTGCCAAGAAATTTGCGCGCCTTGAAGCCAGCGCATTTATTGCGGGCGATGGTAGCAGTGCGCCCACCGGCATTTTAAGTTATGCTGCAGGCCCCAGCTGGGGCCAAGTTCAGCAGCTGCAAACCGCTGCAAGCCTTGCAATCGCTACGGATGATTTGATTAAGTTGTATTATTTACTGAAAGATGAATCGGCGAAGAATGCGACCTTCCTGATGAATCGTAGCACGGTGCAGGCGATGCGCTTGCTGAAAGATGCGACCAGTGGCCAATATGTGTGGCAGCCCAGCCTTGCACTTGGTACGCCTGATACGCTGCTTGGTGTGCCTGTGGCACTGGCGAGCGATATGCCTGCCGTTGCAGCCAATGCCCTTTCCGTTGCTGTGGGGGATTTCAAGCGTGGCTACCTGATTGTAGACCGTTTGGGCATTCGCATTCTGCGTGATCCCTATACCGCAAAACCATTTGTACGCTTTTATGCCACCAAGCGTGTGGGCGGAGAAGTGGTGGATTTTGATGCCATTAAATTGCTGAAGGTGAAAGCCTAAGCAGAAAGTTTCAGCGCCACCACGGCCGTTTTGTCGAACCATGACCGGTGCGTGAAGATGTGCCGCGCTGAGGGGGTGGAGTGCTTCCCTGCCACTCCACCCTTCTGAATGCGTGCGCTAGCAATACCAAGCAGCGTGTTTGATTGACCCAGTGAAGACATCGGGGTAATTTCTGCACATGAGTGAGCTTAGCCGTTCCGATAAAATTATCGCGAAAAAAACTGTGTGCGTGCTTCTGGTGCGCGGCGAAGACCCTCAGGGCGACCCTATTTTTGCCTATGTGGGCATTCGGGCGGATAAGTTGAATGCATTCGTTGAAGCGCAAGCCGGCGGCATGTTTTACCCTGAGGAACATGGCGTGGTGATTGAATCGGGCTATGGTGAACCCAGCGACGAAGTAAAGCAACGCATGGAAAAAGAATATGGGTTTAACCACCAGGCGATGACCAATATTCCCGATAGTGACCACGCTAAAGAAGTGACCGCAGAACTCACCCGTTCGATTCGTGAAACGCAGAAGCGTAACGACGAGTAACCACCTAATCTAACATGTTACCGAGTTTACCCGATGCCATGCATATTCGTATGCGGCGCCCTTGGGTATGCGTGATTGCGCAAACGCTTCAACAGCTTGAACCGCAGCATGTTTACGTGCTGATTCCGCGCGATGCGCAAGCGCTGATGGCGCTTGGCGCGGCAGAATAATTTTATCCATTTGAGGAGTAACCGATGTATCTTTCTTCTCCCTTTCGCGTGATACGCACAACGCCGCCCGCTAGCGAACCGGTGAGCCTGCAGGAAGCAAAACTATTCTTGCGCATTGACCATGATACTGAAGATACGGCGATCAGCCAGATGATCAAAGCTGCCCGGGAAGTTGCCGAAGAAATCATGAGTCGCTCACTGATAACGCAGCGCTGGCAACTGACATTACAGGATGCATTACCCGCGTGCTTTACAATTCCTTACGGGCCAGTGACGCAGATTATAAGCGTGAGCAAAGTGAATGCCGATGGCAGCACGACAACGCTTAATAGCAATATATTTACTATTGGCGCAGATGCCGAAACGCTGGCATGCAACGCGCCGCAAACAGCAACGCAGTTTACCATGGTGTATGAAGCAGGAATGAGTGCCAACGTGGCCGGAGTGCCCGCAAGTTTACGGCAAAACATGTTGCAGCATATTGCCTATCTGTATGGATTCCGCACACTTGGGGATGCGGAACGCATTCACGACATTACCAAGCTGTATGCGCCCTGGAGAAAGATTTCTGTATGATTCAGGATTTACCAGACAGGCTGACCGAGCGCATTCGTATCGAAAGCCCTACAATCGCTAGTGATACGCAGGGCGGGCGCGTTGTAACATGGCAATTATTTGCCGAGTGTTTTGCAGAAGTGCGCGTTGATGGCCTGTTTCGATCATCGGCTACGGCGCATAACCATACGGCGAATCTGCGTTACCGTATCACTATCTACCCGAATGCTGCCATTACGCAGGCCATGCGCGTGGTATGGAAAACTAAACATTTAATGCTGCACCATAGCGAAATTTACCCGACACATATGGTGCTGGTGTGCGAAGAGGAGACACGCGTATGAGCACCGCATTATCACGACTGCAGAAAGCCATTTACAGCCGACTTAGCAGCGATGGCGTTTTAATGGGCATGATCAGCGATATTCACGATAATGTGCCAGAAACCGCAACCTACCCACTGCTGGTCATTGGTGATGGCGAGCAGAAGGCCATTGCTGCCGATGCAGCGCTTGGCGATGCCTGCCAGATTCGCATTCATAGCTACAGCCAGAAAGCAGGGCGCAAAGAAACCCTGACTATACTGGATAGGGTGTATGGTTTATTGCATTACGATAGCCTGACACTGACTGGAGGCGAAGTGCTGCATTTGCGCATTGCGCAAGCGGAAACCGAGTATGACATCGATAGCAATCTGATACATGGCGAACTGCG
>JBILFK010000121.1:0-4982 GCA_044351685.1 Rickettsiales bacterium
GCGCGTGAAGGGAATATGTTTTTGTTGGCAATGGGCTGCCAATGCCTCGGCCTTACTGCCCTGCATATCGGATTTAAACCCGCTTAAAAACAATACACCAGCGCCCTCACCCATCTGGCGCTGATACGCGATGCGTGAGCCACGCGACGTTTGTAAAAAATCGATGTGCATAGTGCCGCCTAACTTCAAGATGCGCTGGACGTTGCAGCGCAACATCTCTAGCGTGTGCGTGTTATGTCAGCAACCACAACGATTTTGCAAGTATTACCGCGCCTTGATTCAGGCGGCGTCGAGCGCGGCACCATCGATATTGCCGAAGCCATAGCAAAACAAGGCTGGAAGTCGCTCGTGGCCTCTGCTGGCGGGCAGCTATTGCCACATATTCACCATGTAGGCGGCGAACATATTACTTTGCCACTGCATTCAAAAAACCCGCTGGTGATTCGTAAAAATATCGCTTCACTCTATGATCTTATTACATCGCGCAATGTGTCGCTTATTCATGCACGTTCGCGTGCGCCTGCATGGGCTGCCTATTATGCGGCTAAAAAAGCCGGCATTCCGTTTGTTACCACGTTTCACGGCATTTACAGCCAGCATAGCTGGTTCAAAAAACACTATAACAGCGTGATGGTGAAGGGCCGCCGGGTAATCGCGGTTTCTGAATTTGTGCGTCAGCATATTCTTGCCAATTATGATATCGCACCCGAACATATTACGCTGATTCATCGCGGTGTGGATTTTAAAACCTTTGATCCTGAAAAACCCATTGCTGATAGATTTATTAAACTGAACCGCGAATGGCGCATTCCAGAAGAACCACGCAAAATTATTTTTTGCCCGGGGCGCATTAGCCGTATCAAAGGGCAGCATGTGCTGCTGCACGCGCTTGCGCAGTTAAAAGATATCCCCTTTCTTTGTGTGTTTGCAGGCAAGGAAGATGGCCATGAAGATTATCGTGCCGAACTTGATGCGCTGATTATACAGCTGGGCCTTGAGGGCTTAGTGCGTATTGTGCCCGCCACCCAATACATGAACGAGGCGTATTTGCTCGCCGATGTGGTGGTGGTGCCTTCGCTGCAACCGGAATCGTTTGGGCGGATTGCGATTGAGGCGCAGGCGATGGGTAAGCTGGTAGTTGCCACCGATCACGGTGGCGCACGCGAAACAATTATCCCGAATGAAACCGGCTATCTTGTGCCGCCCGAAGATGCGGGCGCTATGGCGCAGGCCATTCATTATGGCTTAACCCGCGACGGTGATACCATGCAGGCCATGCGTGATTATGCCATGCAGCATGTGCGCGATCATTTTTCGGTGACGCGCATGAAGCAAGCCACGCTTAACGTATATCACGATGTATTAAACCATGCGTAATATTCTGGTGATAAAACACAGCGCGCTGGGCGATATTATTCTGGCGACTTCTGCGTTTGCTGCGATCCGGGCGCACTACCCGCACGCACATATGACGTTGCTTACCACCCCGCCCTACCGCGAATTGCTGGCGGCAAGCCCCTATTTTGATGCTGTGTCGATAGATACCAAACCCAAACCCTGGCGTATCGGCGCAGTGATGGCGATACGTCGCTTATTGCGCACGGGCGACTATGATCTGGTGATTGATTTGCAATGTTCTTCGCGCAGCTCGGCATATTGGTGGTTTTTGCGTTTTCCTAAACCTTCGTTTAGCGGCGTTGCACACTTTGCTTCGCACCGTTACGCGGATGCTGCACGACACACCCGCCATGCCTACGACAACTTGCAACGCCAGCTTGCTTTGCTTGATATAACGCTTACCGGTACACCCGATGTTTCGTGGCTCACATCTGATATTTCTGCCATGAAACCTACTGGTGATTATGCGCTACTGGTTCCCGGTGGTGCGGCGCATCGGCCTGAAAAACGCTGGCCATATTACGCCGAACTCGCTGAAAACATGCTAGCAAAAAATATTGTTCCGGTGCTGGTGGGTAGCAATGCTGAAACGGAAATATTGCACAGCATCGCATTCCGCGTACCTCGCACGCTTAATCTATGCGGAAAAACCAGCTTCGCCGAAATCGCAAGCCTCGCCAGTTCCGCTGCATTTGCGGTGGGCAATGATACCGGCCCCATGCATATCATTGCGGCTTCTAACTGCCCATCGCTGGTGTTATTTTCCGGGGCATCTGCCCCTGAACGTTCTGCGCCACTTCAGGCGGCCACGCTACAAAAGCAAAATTTAGCCGATTTAACCGTGCAAGAAGTCGTTTCTGCCGCCTCTCGCCTTGACAGTAAAGCCGCGAAAGCATTAGCCTAGCCGCCAACCGGAGAATTCTATGCCCAACACGCAAAGCAAACCAAGCGATATCACCCTTACTCTGCCCGATGGCTCTACACGAAGCTACAGCGCAGGCACCACCGGTGAAGAAGTGGCAGCAAGCATTGGCGTGGGGCTCGCTAAAGCGGCGCTCGCGATTACGCTCGATGGGGCACAGCGTGATTTATACGCGCCCATTCATGCCGATGCACAACTGCGTATTCTTACTGCCAAAGATGCTGATGGTCTCGATATTATGCGCCACACCATCACCGCGCAAATTTTGGCGCTCGCAGTCAAAGAACTTTACCCGGCAACAAAATTGGCAATTGGCCCCACGATTGAACATGGCTTTTATTACGACGTAGAACTGGAAACGCCGCTAACACCCGATGATTTACCTGCGATTGAATCGCGCATGCGCGATATTTTAAAGCGCAGCCTGCCCGTCACACGTGAAATGTGGAAGCGCGATGAAGCGATTGCCATGTTTGAAGCGCGTGGCGAAAGCTATAAAGCTGAACTCATTCGTAACGCCCCCGAAGATGATACCACCGAGCGCGGCAAAATATCGCTGTATCGTCAGGGTGCTGGCGATACAGCGTTTATCGATTTGTGCCGTGGCCCACACGTGCCACATATGGCAAAAATTACTGGCGCATTCGCGCTTACCAAAATTGCCGGCGCTTACTGGCGCGGCGATTCGAAAAACAAAATGCTCACGCGTATTTACGGCATTGCTTTTGCTTCGGAAAAAGAGCTGAAAGCGCACCTGACAATGCTTGAAGAAGCCGAAAAGCGTGATCACCGCAAATTAGGTCGCGAGCTTGATTTATTCCATATTCAAGAAGAAGCCGTGGGCCAGGTTTTTTGGCACCAGAAAGGCTGGACACTTTACCGCGCACTTGAAAGTTATATTCGCGCCCAGCTACAAAAAAGTGGCTATGTCGAGGTGAAAACGCCTATTCTCGTTGACCGCGTATTGTGGGAAAAATCCGGCCACTGGGAAAAATTCAAAGAGAATATGTTCATCAGTGAATCGGAAGAAAAACATTTGGCGATTAAGCCCATGAACTGCCCCTGCCACGTGCAGATTTTCAATATGGGCATCAAAAGCTACCGCGACTTGCCCATTCGTATGGCTGAGTTTGGTAATTGCCATCGCAACGAGCCTTCCGGTGCGCTGCACGGCCTGATGCGTGTGCGCGGGTTTACCCAAGATGACGCACATATTTTCTGCACCGAAAATCAAATCACCAGTGAAACGATTGCTTTCTGCGATTTATTGAAAGCGGTGTACCGCGATTTAGGCTTCACCGAAGTGCGCGTAAAGTTTTCTGATCGCCCCGAAAAACGCGCAGGCAGCGATGCCACGTGGGATAAAGCCGAAGGCGCGCTGAAAGAAGCGGTGGAAGCCGCAGGATTAGAATATACCGTGAACCCAGGTGAAGGCGCATTTTATGGCCCCAAACTAGAATTTGTGCTGCGCGATGCGATTGGCCGCGATTGGCAGTGCGGCACGTTACAAGTCGATTTTGTGCTACCCGAACGGCTGGATGCCAATTACATTGCCGAAGATGGTGCCAAACACCGCCCGGTAATGTTGCACCGCGCCATTCTTGGATCGTTCGAACGGTTCATTGGTATTCTGATTGAACAATATGCTGGTAAATTTCCGCTATGGCTTGCACCTGTGCAGGCGGTGGTGTGCAGCATTACCAATGCCCACGATGTGTATGCGACCGAAGTGGTGCATACGCTGCAAAAAGCCGGTATCCGGGCTGAAATTGATGTGTCTAACAGCAAAATTAATTACAAGGTGCGCGAGCACTCGAACCAGAAAATACCGTTCATTCTGGCCGTGGGCGGCCGCGAAATGGAAGAGCGCACAGTGGCCATTCGTCGGCTAGGCAGTGAGGCGCAGGAAACGGTTGCGCTTGACAAGGCGACCCAGATGCTACTTAAGGAAGCAGCAATGCCTGTATAGGCTTGATTCACCAATGGAGTTTACGCGAATATGATGGGTTATTATGGCTGTTGATCGTCCGGAAGTTTCTAGCAAACGCGCCTCGGATGAACCCCGCGTGAATCGACAAATCGTTGCAGATAAAATTCGCCTCATCGGTGCCGATGGTGAAATGGTGGGCGTGGTAACCGTGCGCGAAGGCATTGCCGCTGCTGAAGCCGCAGGCTTAGATTTAGTGGAAATTTCACCCGGCGCCGTGCCGCCCGTGTGCAAAGTGCTGGATTATGGCAAATATAAATTCCAGGCGCAAAAGAAGGCGCAGGAAGCCAAAAAGAAACAAAAAATCATCGAGATCAAAGAAATCAAATTGCGCCCGGGCATTGGCGCCCACGATCTAGAAATTAAAATGCGCGCCGTGTACCGCTTCCTTGAGGAAGGCGATAAGGTTAAATTCACCCTGCGTTTCCGTGGTCGCGAAATGGCGCACCAGGAACTTGGCCTTAAAATTCTGCTCAAGGTAAAAGAAGAATTGGGCGATAAAGTGCGTGTGGAAAACGAGCCGCGCTCGGAAGGCCGCATGATGGTGATGGTGGTTGCGCCTAAATAACCCCTCTATCTTGTCGGGGGATATTCAATTCATCAAAATGCTCAATCGCACTAATAAATGTGAAAGAACGTTGGGATGATCCCATCACGGTGCAGTTCTTCCAGCAA
>JBILFK010000120.1:0-4982 GCA_044351685.1 Rickettsiales bacterium
AATGGTTTCGGCCTCAAGCTTCGCGCCCGAAGAGAAAAATACTGCATCGCCGTTTTTGATTCCGGCGGTGGCTTTTAGTGCTTCAAGTTTTTCGGGTGTCAGGAATTTAGCGATGGGGCCTTTCGGCGTGCCATCGGCATCGAAGCCAATATAGGCAAGGCCTTTAGCGCCTTGCGCTTTGGCAAACTCGATCATGCTATCAAAGAAGCTGCGTGGTTTCTCGGCGCAGTTAGGCGCGGGAATGGCGCGAATCACGCCGCCGCTCGCCAGCACGCTTTTGAAAATCGCAAATTCCGAATTCTCCCACACACTGCCCGCATCGGCAATGAGAATGGGGTTGCGCAAATCGGGTTTATCGCTGCCATATTTGGCCATCGCTTCGGCATACGGGATGCGCGGGAATGGCGCGGCCGTTACTTGCTTATTCGAAAATTCTCGGAACACGCCTTCAAGTACGGGTTCGATGGCGGCAAACACATCTTCCTGCGTCACGAAGCTCATTTCAAAATCGAGCTGGTAAAACTCGCCTGGCGAACGGTCGGCGCGGGCATCTTCATCGCGGAAGCAGGGGGCGATCTGGAAATATTTATCGAAGCCCGAAACCATCAGCAGTTGCTTGAACATTTGCGGGGCCTGCGGCAGCGCATAAAATTTGCCCGGATGCACGCGGGAAGGCACCAGATAATCGCGCGCGCCCTCAGGCGAGCTGGCGGTAAGAATGGGGGTTTGAAATTCTTGAAAGCCCTGCGCAATCATACGGCTTCGCAGGCTGGCGATCACGTTACTGCGCAGCATGATATTGCGGTGAAGTTTTTCGCGGCGCAAATCGAGGAAGCGGTAGGTGAGGCGGGTAGATTCCGGATATTCGACATCCGAGTTCACTTGCAACGGCAACACATCGGCCACCGATTCAACATGCAGATGCGTAATTTTCACTTCGATTTCGCCGGTCGCCAGTTCACGGTTAATGGTTTCGTTCGGGCGCTTTACCACCTCGCCAGTAATGGTAACCACCGATTCGTTTTTCAGGTTTTTCAGCGTTTCAAACGCAGCGTCGCCCTGTTGTGCCACGCACTGGGTCACGCCGTAATGGTCGCGCACATCCAGAAAGGCCAGCTGGCCATGGTCGCGCACGCGGTGCACCCAGCCAGAAAGCTTTACAGTGTGGCCGGTATCGGTAGCGCGGAGTGCCGCGCAAGTGTGGGTTCGGAACATGTGCATAAAAAAACCTCGTAAATCACTTGCTGTGCTATAGCCGTGGCGCTAAAGCACTGCAACATGCAAATTCCTGATCTCATTGCCGATACCGAAACCCTTGCCGCTTTTTGCCAGACGCTGAAAGGCGAAGCGTTCATTACAGTCGATACCGAATTCATGCGGGAACGCACCTATTTCCCGCAATTATGCCTGTTGCAGGTGGCTTCATCGAAAGAGGCAGTGGCGATAGACCCGCTGGCCGAAGGCATCGACCTTGCGCCCATATTCGATGTGATGCGCGATGCCAGTATTCGTAAGGTTTTCCATGCGGCGCGGCAAGATCTAGAGATTTTTCACCATCTGATGGGCGAAATGCCCAGCAATATGTACGACACGCAGATCGCCGCGATGGTATGCGGATTCGGTGAATCGGCAGGCTATGAGCGTTTGGTCACCGATATGCTGGGCGGTACGCTCGATAAAGCCTCGCGCTTTACCGATTGGGCGAAGCGCCCGCTCACCCCACGCCAGATTCGCTATGCGCTCGATGATGTCACCTATCTGCGCGATATTTACAGCAAACTGCAATCGCGCCTTGGTGCCGATGGCCGCGATGTGTGGATTGCCGAAGAAATGGCCGAGCTGGCCAACCCTGCACTTTACGCGCCCGATCCCGATTCGGCGTGGCAGAAGCTGAAAGTGAAAAGCCGCGCCTCGGCATTTTTACAGGTGCTGCGTGCGGTGGCGGCATGGCGCGAACGCCGCGCGGTGCAGCGCGATTTGCCTCGTGGCCGCGTGCTGCGCGATGATGTGGTGCTGCAAATTGCTGCTGAAGCCCCAGAAACAGTCGATGCGATGCAGGAAATTCGTGGCATGAAAGGCCAGATGTCACCTGAATCGATGGAGCAGCTGGTAGAGCTTATTTTGCAAGCAAAGCTTGCCCCCAAAGAAGATTTTCCCACCCCGCCGCCACGCCCGCAATCGCTGGGTGCAGCGGGCGAGGCGTGCCTGGAAATGCTGCGCATGTTGCTGCGTCAGCGCTGCGACGAAGCGAATGTGGTGCCGCGCTTAATTGCCGACCGCGACGAGCTCGAACAGTTGGTGCGCGGCGCCACCGGCGATGCGGCACCGCGCTGCATGCATGGCTGGCGTTACGAAATTTTTGGTCGCGATGCCGAGGCATGGTTAAGCGGTAAGCTGCGTGCGCAGGCAAAACAAACCAAAAAAGGTTACGGCGTCGAGTGGACGCGGATTAGCGAAACAACAGAAAAATCATTGGCGTCTTAGCGCGCTGCTTCAGGTGGTGCAGCTTCCTTGCTTGCTTTGGCCTGTGCGGCCCAATCGCCACTGCGTGGCGCAAGATTTTGTACAAAATTTTTGCCCGATTTTTCGGCTTCTGAACAAGCGGGTGCTTCATCGGGGGTGGCTTTTGCAAGTTCGTTTAGGCTTGCGCTATGGGCTTCTTGCAAGGCTTCCACTTTTCCGGAAAGTTCCCTATTTTCATTACGCAGTTTTTTAATTTCATTTTTTGCGCGGCTATGTTGCACGCGCCCCGAATAGGCAACATTGGCACCGTGCGCAGCACCGGTAATCGAGGCGGCAACCATACCCACTAATGCCCCAAGCCCGGCGCCAATCAGCGCCGCGTCAAAGCGTTTGCCAAGATGTTTGGTAATTGTTTCTTGTGCGCCTTTCGGCATGGAATGCAATAAATGCTCGGGGCTGTTTTTCGAAACCCCCACCAGCCAATTGCAAAAGCGTAGCGTCACACGTGGCAACCACGTAACAAATTTCATGGCACCTTCAGAACCCTCCAGCGCCTTGATGCCTTTGCTCAGGCCTTTCGATAAGGATTGTTCTGCCTTAATAACATTTTCGCCTGCAAGCGCACCCACGCCTGCACCGGCCACTACGCCGCCCACAATGCCGAATTTGGTTTCCACCGCACCATAGCCCAGGCCGCTAATGGCCTCGTTGGTGCCGTAATACGGCTCATCGGCAACGTCGCTATTCGGGTTATGACCAAAGAATTCCATGCTTATACGGTACCATACACGCATGACAGTTCGATGACGGTTTAGAAGATTTTTTGCCTCCAGCGATTTCTTCTAAAATCGCTATGAGGCGCGCTCAAGGCTGGCTCGCGCTCCTGCGCTCCCATCACAGATGTAGATATTATTGTTTTTTGGCCACCAGCATGTAATTCACATCCAAGTCTTTGGGATGCATGGAGAATTTCCATTTTATCGGGTCAAATACCATGCCCTGCAGGTCGGTGATAGCCATATTGCGGGCGGTGAGTGCGGCCACCATTTCGCTGGGCCGGATAAATTTCGACCAGCTATGCGTGCCGCGCGGCAACCAGCGCAACACATATTCAGCACCGATAATTGCCATGGCATACGATTTCGCGGTGCGGTTAAGCGTCGACATCACCAGCATGCCGCCGGGGCGCACTAATTGTGTGATGGCATCGTAGAAATAATCAATGTTCGCCACATGCTCGATAATTTCCAGCGCCAACACAATATCGAACTGCGCGCCAGTGGCGGCTAACGCTTCGGCGGTGCTGGCGGTATAGGTAAGCTGCGTGCCGGTTTGCTCGGCATGCAGGCGAGCGACGGCAATATTTTTTTCCGAAGCATCGAGGCCGGTTACCGCGGTGCCCATGCGTGCCATCGGCTCGCTGATCAGCCCGCCGCCGCAACCAATATCGAGAAGGCGCAGCCCCTGCAGCGGGTTCACCGAGCTGGCATCGCGCCCAAATTGTGCGCAGGCATGGTCGCGGATGGTGCCAATTCGCAACGGATTGATACGATGTAGTGGTTTGAATTTGCCGTTTTCATCCCACCACTCATCGGCAATGCGCGAGAAACGCGCCACTTCATCGGGGTCGATGGTAGAATTCTCGGCGGTGGATGCCGATTGCAGCTTCGGTATTTGCGTGCTAGCCTGAGCGTTCATAGTGACGGATGTAAACTGCATGGCCACGCCTGACAAGAAAAACCGCATGGCGCTTGATTTCGAAGGGCTGATTGCCCGCGCGCGCAGCTGGCCAAGCCGAGAAATTGCTAAATGGCGCGAGCGCTTTGAAAATATCCATCAATCGAATTTCGAACTGGGCGAACGTTTTGCAAACGAAGGCAAGCTGAACGATGCCATGTTCCGCTTTAAAATTGCCGTGCGCTTCAAGCCTGATTTTGGCCGTGCTTGGTATCAGCTTGGCGTAACATATTTGCGCATGGGCAAGGCGGGGCTTGCCAAGCAAGCGCTGCGCAAGGCGATGAGTTTATTGCCGCACGATGTGGAAACCGCCTATATGCTGGCAACCATCGATATTAATGCGGTGCCCGCACCAGACCGGCCATCGCGCATGCCGCAGGGCATGATGGAAAATTTCTTCACGCAGATCGCCCCCTATTACGACCAGCTTGAAGCAAAAAATCAGTATCAGGGCCCGCAAATATGCGTGGAAAAACTCCGCCCGTATCTGCCCGCCACCTCTGGCCTTACGGTGGTCGATGTAGGCTGTGGCGTGGGCCATGCGGCGCGCCTGTGGCGCAAAGTGGCATCGCAGTTGATTGGCGTAGAAGCCACCCGCGCCATGGCCGAACAGGCCGTACGTTCCAAAACCGCCGATGATGTGCAGGTGTTTGATAGCGTGCATCTCTACGATATTCGGCAACTGCCTACTGACATTATCGCGCCCGCCAGTGTGGATGTGGTGCTACTGCTGAATGTGGCGCAGTTTATCGGCGATTTAACATCGACCTTTGCTCGCATTA
>JBILFK010000122.1:0-4981 GCA_044351685.1 Rickettsiales bacterium
TAACGCAATGGGTGACGCATTGATTGCCGGGCTTAAAAAGCTACAGGCGCAATTTCCGCAACATATTGCCGAGATTCGCGGTGTTGGCCTTATGGTGGGTGTGCTGCCAACAGGCGATGGCCGGGTGATCGCTACGAAATTGCTCGAAGCAGGGCTTGCCACTGCGCCTTCGGTAAGCAACGTGATTCGCCTCGTGCCGCCACTGAATATTACGCATAGCCACGTGGCCGAAGCCTTGACCACTATAGAACATGTACTCCACAAACTACCCGCATAAGGAATAAGCATTATGGTTCGGCATTTTCTTGATTTTCGTGATTTAAGCGCCACCGATTTCGATGCGATTTTAACCGAAGCGCGCGCCCAAAAAGCCGGGCGTGGCAAGGGCGCACAACAGCCACTGAGCGAAAAAGCACTGGCGATGATTTTTGAAAAAAATTCAACCCGCACCCGCGTTTCGTTTGAAGTGGCGATACGCGAACTGGGTGGCTATGCACTGATTTTACAAAAAGAAGATTTACAGCTTGGGCGCGGCGAAACCGTTGCCGATACGGCGCGTGTACTTTCGCGCTATGTGCACGCCATGATGCTGCGCGCGCACCAGCACGCCACCCTCATGGAACTGGCGCAATATGCCACTGTCCCGGTGATTAACGGCCTCACCAACCTGCTGCATCCCTGCCAAGTGATGGCCGATTTGCTCACGATTGAAGAACATTTAGGCGGCGTGCACGGCAAAAAAATTGCCTGGGTTGGCGATGGTAACAACATGGCGAATACCTGGATTACAGCAGCCGAAAAACTGGATTTCCATTTAACGCTTGCCTGCCCAAAAACCTTGCCGCCACACAGCGATATTCTGCAAAGTGCGATTAAAAAAGGCGCCAAAGTAAGCCTCACCAGTGACCCTGTGGCTGCTGTTACCGGCGCACATGTGGTGAATGCCGATACATGGATTTCGATGGGCGACGACGATACTCTCACCCGCCGCCAAGCCTTCGATGGGTTTCAGGTGAACGATGCACTGATGGCAAAAGCCGATAAAAAAGCCATTTTTTTGCATTGCTTGCCCGCGCATCGCGGCGAAGAAGTGACCGATAGCGTGCTCGATGGCGTGCAAAGCAAAGTGTGGGATGAAGCCGAAAATCGCCTGCATGTGCAGAAAGCTATTTTGCTTTGGTGCTGCGGCGAGATTTAGGCGTCATTCTTCCGAATCAAAATCCATTCTAAATCACGTTGCCTGCCAACCGGATAATAATACGTGCCGATTTTGTTGAATCCATATCGTGCATAAAATCGCTGAGCACGGGGGTTTTCACTATACACACTCAGATACACGGAAGGTGCATCGGCAAGCGCATCGAGCATTGTTTGCATTAGCAGTGCCCCTACCTGCTTACCATGATAAGCATGATCAACATAAAGTCGGTGAATTTCTTTATCATTGGCGCTTGAGGGGGTAACGGGTACGCCAATTTCGCCATATTTGCCGTAACCAACAATAGCGCCAGCATCTTTAGCAATCACGATACCATCGCGCGCTGCCAAACCCGTTTCAAAATAATGCGTAGAGCATGCAACGCGCAAATGTTCGGCCAAATCTTCTGGCGGATAAAGATGCCCAAACGTGTGCGTAAACACGTTACCGGCGAACTGCGAAAGTGCGGGTATATCATCGTGTGTCGCGGTGGTAATCAGCATAAACAGTTAGGCAACGTGCTTCGATTCCGCGATATCGTTACGTATGCCGAAATACGCCAACACATAGGCCACAATTTCAGGGGCATTCAGCCCGGCTTCGCCATACATTATGTCGGGCGTATGATGCGCCTGAAAGTAATCGGGCAGATGTAGGGTGCGTAGTGCTGCGGGTTTTACGTCGCCTGCATTATCGAGCCAACCCTCGCTACTTGCGGCTTGCAGCACATGTGCGCCAAAGCCGCCCATGGCGTTTTCTTCCACCGTTAGCACCAGTGCGTGATGCTTCAGTAATTGCTGAATCAGCGCCATATCCAGCGGTTTGGCAAATCGCGCATCGGCTAGTGTTACGCTGATGCCGCGCTGTTCCAGCGCATCGGCGGCGCGGGTGCATTGTTGCAGGCGTGTGCCAAAATTAAGCAGCGCCACCTGCGTGCCTTCACGCAGAATGCGGCCCTTACCAATTTCCAGAAACTGCGGTGCTTCGGGGATGGCAATGCCTGTGCCTTCACCGCGCGGATAGCGGAAGGCAATGGGCGATTCATCAAACAATGCAGCGGTATGCACCATATGTGTGAGTTCTGCTTCATCGCCTGCGGCCATCACCACCATGTTGGGGATGGTGGCTAGATACGAAACATCAAATGCGCCCACATGCGTGGGGCCATCGGCACCCACTAACCCTGCGCGATCAATCGCAAAACGCACTGGCAATTTCTGAATGGCCACATCATGCACCAGCTGGTCGTATGCACGTTGCAAAAAGGTAGAGTAAATTGCACAAAAAGGCTTATAGCCTTCGCTTGCAAGCCCTGCCGCAAATGTCACCGCATGTTGTTCGGCAATACCCACATCGAACATACGCTCGGGGTAGGCTTCGCCGAACGCATCCATGCCCGTGCCACCTGGCATGGCAGCGGTGATGCCAATAATTTTTTCATCACGCGCAGCTTCGGCAATGAGTGCTTTCGCGAATACGGATGTATAGCTTGGCGCGCCCGCTTTGCTTTTTACCTGCGTGCCGGTGGCCACATCAAATTTGGTGACACCGTGGTATTTATCATCGGAGTTTTCAGCAGGCGCGTAGCCGTGGCCTTTTTGGGTAACCACGTGAATAAGCACTGGGCCAGATTTTTTTTCATCGCGCACATTTTTCAGAATTGGCAGTAAATGATCGAGGTTATGGCCATCAACAGGCCCGACATAATAAAACCCCATTTCTTCAAACAACGTGCCGCCCATGGTAAAGCCACGCAAATGTTTTTCTGCGCTTTTTGCGGCGCGAAGCAGTGGTTCGGGGAATTTGCTGGCCACTGTTTTGGCAAAGTGGCGCACACTGCGGTAGGGCTGCGATGAAATAAGCCGCGATAAATAATGGCTCATAGCACCCGTGGGTGGCGCGATCGACATGTCGTTATCGTTCAAAATCACAATTAGGCGTGTGTCAAGCGCTCCCGCATTATTCATGGCTTCGTAGGCCATGCCTGCGCTCATGGCGCCATCGCCGATTACGCAAATAACGTCGTAATTTTCGCCGGCAAAATCACGCGCGGTGGCAATGCCAAGCCCTGCAGAAATGGAAGTGGAAGAATGGCCAGCACCAAACACATCATATTCTGATTCCTCGCGCTTACAGAAGCCCGATAACCCACCACCCTGGCGGATACTGCGCATTTTATCGCGCCTGCCGGTAAGAATTTTATGTGGATAGGCCTGATGCCCCACATCCCAGATAATTTTATCGCGCGGGGTATCGAACACATAATGCAGTGCAACGGTAAGCTCGACCACGCCCAAACCAGCGCCCAAATGCCCGCCTGTTTGCGAAACAGCATCCACCATTTCTGCGCGAAGTTCTTCAGCCAGCTGCGGTAATTGCTCGGGCTTTAATTTGCGCAATTCTGGCGGAATGGGCGCGCTGTCCAATAAGGGTGTAACAGGGGTTGCTTGCATGTTTTTTAGCTCTATGTTTTCTTGGGGCAGCGGCAATTTCAGCCTACCCTGAAGAGAGTTATAGCGCATGCTACAAGAAATACACGTGAAAAATGGCCATGTTCGCTGGGACAACGGGGGCAATGCCCGCGCTGCCATTGGCCGTGGTGGGCTCGCACACGATAAACGGGAAGGCGATTTAGCCACGCCGATTGGCAATTTTCCTCTACGATTATGCTATTTTCGGCCCGATAGGGTGGTGCCGCCACAAACGGGGCTTACGCTTATTCCGCTTAGCCCTTATGATGGCTGGTGCGATGATGTGGCGCATACCGATTATAACCAGCATGTAAAATTGCCGTTTGCTGGCCGCCACGAGCAGCTTTGGCGTGAAGATACGGTATACGATATCATTATTCCGTTGGGCTATAACGATGCCCCGATTGTGCCGGGCAAAGGTAGTGCCATTTTTTTCCACCTCGCGCATGAAGATTATCGCGGCACCGAAGGCTGCGTGGCGATTGCCCGCGCCGATATGCTGGCGCTGCTGCCGCAGCTTTCTGCACAAACCGTGATGGTCATCGAGGAATAATGGCTACCCCCATTTCCAACTTACGTAATTTGGGGCCGCGCGTGGAAGAATACATGGCCAAAGCCGGAATATATTCGGCCGAAGAATTGCGCGTCATTGGCTATTTGCAAGGGTATTTGCGGGTGCGGGCGCTACAGCCCAAAATTATGAATCGCATGGCGCTTTACGCGATTTACGGGGCGCTGAGCGATCAGGATTGCATGCGCCTGCCGCGTGAAATCAAAGATGCACTGGAAGTAGAATTGCAAGCCGCACTTGCAGAGCAAAAAATTACACCGCAACACCACAATACGTTGCCATTGCACGAGTTACCATAAGCTTACTTGCGGTTTTACAGGGATTTACTATATTCGCCCTATGTTAGAAACATCGACACTGGCGACACAAGCCACAATTCCCTCGAACCTCGAGGAAGAAATTTTGCGCTTAAAGCGTGAAATGAATGCGGTGATTTTGGCGCATTATTATCAGGATTCCGATATTCAAGATATTGCCGATATTATTGGCGATTCGCTTGAATTGGCGCGCAAAGCCGCCGCCACCGATGCTGATGTCATTGTGTTTTGTGGTGTAAAATTTATGGCCGAAGGCGCAAAAATTTTAAGCCCACAAAAAACCGTGCTGTTGCCCGATATGAAAGCCGGTTGCTCACTAGAATTTTCGTGCCCACCTGCGCAGTTTAAGGCATTCCGTGAGCGCTACCCGAACCATATCGCCATCACCTATATTAATTGCTCGGCGGAAATTAAGGCGCTTTCC
>JBILFK010000123.1:0-4964 GCA_044351685.1 Rickettsiales bacterium
CTTTGCGAGCTGTGCCTATCTTGTGTGGCGCTGTTTGCCACATGCATTAACGATTCCAGTGAATCAAACAATTGTCGACGGTTTGCATGCAGTGAATCGAAGCAGCCCGCCATAATCAAATGTTCCATTTGCCTGCGGTTCAGCACATGCACATCCACTCGCTGCATCAAATCATGAATCGAAGTAAATGCCCCATGAGCTTCGCGTTCCGTAACAATCGCCTGCATGGCTTGCGCGCCAACATTCTTGATAGCAGAAAGTGCATATCGCACCGCCAGTACCTGATTTTCTTGCGTTTCAACCGAAAATTCCACCTGCGATGCGTTAATATCGGGCGGTAAAATGGCAATGCCCAGTTTGTTTGCTTCTTGCTTGAACTGCGCCAATTTATCCGTGGCGTTCATTTCAAAATTCATCGACGCCGCAATAAATTCTACCGGATAATTCGCTTTAATATAGGCTGTTTGGTAGGCAATCACCGCATAGGCAGCCGCGTGCGATTTGTTGAAGCCGTAACCCGCAAATTTTGCCACCAGTTCAAAAATATTGCTGGCTTGCTCTTCCTGCACACCATTTTTCTTGGCGCCTTCCACAAAAATAGCGCGTTGCGCATCCATTTCTGCTTTGATTTTTTTACCCATCGCGCGGCGCAATAAATCAGCAGAACCGAGCGTATAACCAGCCAACACCTGCGCAATTTTTTGCACCTGTTCCTGATAAATAATCACGCCGTAGGTTTCTTTCAGAACATCCCCCAGCAAGGGGTGCAACGTATCGACTTTTTCGCGGCCATGTTTACGCGCAATATACATGGGTATGTTATCCATTGGGCCAGGGCGGTAGAGCGCGCCCAGCGCAATTAAATCTTCTAAACAATCGGGGCGCAATTTGCGTAACGCATCTTGCATGCCCGCCGATTCGAACTGGAACACACCCAGCGTATCGCCGAGCGTAAGCAGCGCATAGGTTTTTGTATCGCCTTCGGGTATTTTCAACAAATCCACTTCAATGCTACGCGCGGCAAGCATAACAACCGCCTGCTGCAACACGGTTAAGGTTTTCAGCCCCAGAAAGTCGAATTTTACCAGCCCAGCTTCTTCTGCGTATTTCATCGAATACTGCACCACCAGCATATCGGATTTTGGATCGCGGTAGAGCGGCACCAGCTCCATCAGTGGCCTGTCGGCAATCACTACGCCCGCTGCATGGGTAGAGGCATGCCGATATAACCCCTCAAGTTTCAATGAAAGGGCGGCAAGTTTGGCGATGTTTTCATCTTCTGCGATGGCATTTTTTAGCATTGGCTCGAGTGCAATGGCTTGCTCGAGTGTTACCGGATTGGCGGGGTTATTCGGCACTAATTTGCAAATACGATCCACTTGCGTGTAGGGCAGCTGTAACACGCGCCCTACATCACGCAGTACCGCACGTGCTTGCAATTTTCCGAAGGTAATAATTTGCGCAACCCTATCATCACCATATTTTTGCTGCACATAGCGAATCACTTCGTCGCGCCGATTTTGGCAAAAATCGATATCGAAATCCGGCATGGAAACACGCTCGGGATTCAAAAAACGCTCAAAAATAAGGCCGAATTTCAGTGGGTCTAAGTCAGTAATCAGTAGCGACCATGCAACGAGTGAACCAGCGCCCGAACCGCGCCCTGGCCCTACCGGAATATCTTGCTGTTTTGCCCAAGTAATAAAATCCGATACGATGAGGAAATATCCCGGAAATTTCATCGTGATAATAACATCGAGCTCGTATTCAAGCCTATCGCGGTAAGGCTGCGCTAAGGCTTCACGCGCAGCATCATCCATTTCTGCGGTAAACACATGGACTTCCAGCCGTTTTTGCAAACCTACGCGCGCTTGTACACGCAGCGCATCCGATTCACTAAGCACCGCACCGTTTTCATCAAGCATGTGGAAGCCCGGTAAAATCGGTGAACGCGCCGGCGACCATATCGCGCAACGCTTTGCAAAATGTTCGGTATTGGCGATTGCTTCGGGTAAATCGCTAAACAATAATTGCATTTCCTGTGGCGATTTAAATCTGAATTCCTGGTTTAAATGTTCGCGGTTTTCTTCGCTTACATAGCGCCCTTCAGCAACACAGCGTAGCGCATCATGCGCTTCGAACATATCATTGGTGGCAAAATAAATTTGGTTCGAGGCAACAAGCGGTGCATTGAATTTGATAGCCAAATCAATCAGGCTGCGCTCGATACGTTTTTCATCTTGCAGGCGGTGACGATTGATTTCGATATACAACCTATCGCCAAATACACCATGCAAGCGCTCTAGTAGCACTTCGGCATCGTGCGCGCGGCCATTAGCAAACATAAGCCCTATGCCACCCTGCAGGCCGCCTGTAAGCACTAGTAAGCCTTCGTGGTGTTCGCATACCATATCATAGGTAAGAAACGGCGCATTGCCCTCAGCCGGTTGTGTGTAGGCGTAACTGGCGAGCTTTAGCAGATTCTGATATCCCACCGCATCTTTCGCATAAAGCAGCAACGATTCGGGGGCTTTGCGCGAAGCGTCGGCGTGTTTTTCACTCAGCCACGGCACCAGCGATGCTGTGTAGCCGATAATCGGCTGAATACCCTCTTTCAAGCACGCCTGCGAAAATTCCAGTGAACCAAATAAATTATCATGGTCAGTAAGCGCTAAGGCAGGCATGCCGTGACGTTTCGCGGTGGCCACTAAATCGGGAATTTTAATGGCACCACGCAACAGTGAATACGCCGAATGTGCGCGCAAATGAATAAACCGGCTCATGGCCTGATATCTTCTATTTTTTCATTGCGAATGGTCACCGCACGATCAAGCTTGCGCGCGAGTTCTAAATTATGTGTGGCAATAATCGCCGACATACCATGTTTGTTACGCTGCGCCAACAGCACATCTAAAATGCGCGTGGCATTTTCTGGGTCCAGATTACCGGTGGGTTCATCGGCTAACAGCAAGGCTGGTTGATTCATAATCGCGCGAGCGATGGCTACGCGCTGTTGTTCGCCGCCAGAAAGTTCGGTAGGCATATGGTGCATGCGCGCCGCCAGTTCCATTTCCATTAGCAATGTTTCCGCGGCTGCTTGTGCGGCATGCCGCGATTTTCCGGCAAGCAAGGCAGGCATCATCACATTTTCAGTGGCCGTAAATTCAGGCAACAAATGATGAAACTGATACACAAACCCAAGCGCACTGTTACGAATAGCAGTGCGCCGCGCATCGCTGGCATGCTCAAGTGCTTCTTCATTCAGTGTAATGCTTCCCGCATTTGGCGTATCGAGTAGCCCAACCAGTTGCATAAACGTAGATTTGCCAGAACCACTAGGCCCAACAAGCGCCACCATTTCACCTTTTTTCAGTATAAAATTCGCTTCGGTAAGCACGCGCAACGCTCCACCCGGCAATGCATAGCTACGCGAAAGGCCGCGTATTTCAAGCAGATTACTCATAGCGCAAGCCTTCTACCGGATCGAGCGCCGCCGCGCGTGATGCTGGGTACAACGTAGCCAGCAACGATAATCCAAGTGCTACTACCACCACATATACCACTTCGCTCGGGTTCGTGCGCGTGGGTAACGTGGAAAGAAAATAGATATTTTGTGGCAACAATTCCTGCCCCGTTGCCGCTTCAATCGCATGGCGCAAATTATCGATATTGCTAGCCAGCAACAACCCAAGCCCCAGCCCTAAAGATGTGCCAATGGCACCAATCGAAAGACCGCTTAGCATAAAAATTCGACGAATAAGCCCGCGTGATGCGCCCATAGTGCGCAAAATCGCAATATCGCGGCCTTTTTCTTTCACCAACATCATTTGTGTCGAAATAATATTGAACACCGCCACCAGAATAATCAGCGTTAAAATCACCACCATAACATTACGTTGCACAGTAAGTGCGGCAAATACGGTGCGGTTGCTTTCCTGCCAGTTCCATACCTGCGCTGCATCACCAAGCCGTGCCTGAATAATGCTTGCTGTGCTTTCGGTGGTTTCGGTATCTTTTAACATAATTTCAACCGAAGAAACCGCGCCACCTTGCGGTGTATTCAGTTGAAAAAACACCTGTGCATCGGCAAATGGCATAAGAATCAGGCTGGAATCATAGGCATGCATGCCCAGTTTCAGTGTGCCAATAATCGGATAGGTTTTCATACGCGGCACAAATCCAGCAATAGTTGCGCGCCCCTGAGGCGAAATCAGCGTTATGGTGTCGCCCACCGTAACCCCTAAATTGCGCGCTAAACGCTCGCCCAAAATCAATCCGTTTTGGCTTTTTTCGGCACCTTCCTGAATGGCATGATAAAGCCGCGCACGTTTTTTTAAATCTTCCCCAGAAAGTGCAATCACCTGCGCGCCCAGCGCTCGCCCACGCGAAGTGGCCATCACCTGCCCTTCAATTTTTGCGGATGCGGATTCAATTTGCGGAATATCGGATAGCTGCGCGATCACGGAGGCATAATCAGTGAAAGCGCGGTATTCTGTAGCAATACCAATATGCCCACCCACGCCTAAAAACTGGTTGCGCATTTCTTCGCGGATACCATTCATCAGCGACATTACAAGAATAAGCGTGGCAACCCCAAGCGTAATCCCCACAATGGCAAACCAGCTGGTAAGCGCAATAAACCCCTCGCGGCGCTTAGCGCGCAAATATCTCCAGCCGATCATCTGCGCTAAATGCGCCATAATACCCTTACTGTTTTGCGTGAAGCTGCGAAATAATATGCGTGATTGCCTGCTCTACGGGCATTTCTATTTTTTCACCAGTGCGGCGATATTTCAGTTCCAGCACACCCGCCTCGGCACTGCGTGGGCCAATCGAAATTTGCCACGGCGTGCCGATTAAATCCATACTGGCGAATTTAGCACCCCCACGCTGATCGGTATCATCGTAAAGCACGGTCACATTAGCATTTTGCAGTTGCTTATAAACGGTTTCGCATAATGCAT
>JBILFK010000026.1:0-15269 GCA_044351685.1 Rickettsiales bacterium
TGCGGCAACCGAACGCTTGCCTTATCGCCCCGCCACCTATGACAGCACGGTTTATTTACGCGAAATTTCTCTGTTTTCGGATTGGTTTTTACCGCAAGCGCTGGGCGCCGATGCGGCAACAGCGCTACGCGATGGGTATGTTACCTTATGGCGCGATTTGCTAGAACAGGCCTCACTTGCGCAATCTGTGCTGGTGCATCGCGATTATCATGCCGATAACTTGTTATGGCAGCCACACGCGCAGGGAATTGCGCGTGTTGGCATGCTGGATTTTCAGGATGCGCTGATGGGCGATGCTGCCTACGATATGGTTTCCCTGCTCGAAGATGCACGCCGCGATGTGGCTGAAACGACTGTCAATGCTTGCTTACAGCGCTATATTGCGGAATCTGGTGAAGATGCAGAGAATTTCTTGCGCCGCTATGCGGTGTTAGGTGCCCAGCGCAACGCCAAGATTATCGGCATTTTTACACGGCTTGCGGTGCGCGATGGCAAACCACATTATCTGCATTATCTGCCACGCGTATGGCAGCATTTTGAACGCGATTTACAGCACCCTGCATTGGCGCCACTGAAGGCATGGGTCGATGCCCATGTTCCAGCGAATATGCGGCATCTTTCGCAGATAGATATGCGTATTGGCAGTATTGCGGGCGCGGCATGAAGGTAGTTCCCACCCATGCCATTGTGCTGGCTGCAGGGCTTGGCACACGCATGCGCCCACTCACATTAACACGCCCAAAACCGCTGATTGACGTGGCAGGTAAAGCGTTGATTGATTGGTGCCTAGATTGGTTGGCAGAAGCAGGTATTGGCGAATGCGTGGTCAATACGTCATACATGGCTGATATGCTCGAGGCGCATATTGCGCATCGCAACCACCCGAAATTATCGATTTCGCGCGAAGAACCTTTGCCGCTTGAAACCGGCGGGGGAATCGCAAAAGCTCTGCATTTGCTTGGCGATACCCCATTCGTTGCACTCAATAGTGATGCGATTTTTGTGAACCATCGCGTGCATCCTATTCATCAGCTTTCGCAGGCGTGGAATGATACGCGTATGGATTTTTGTATGGCGCTGGTGCACCGTGACAATATTTGTGGCTGGCAGGGGAACGGCGATTTTATTCGTGCAGATGATGGCAAAATACGCAGGCCACATGCGGGTGAGCCCGCGGACTATGTATTCACGGGGCTTGAAATAATACACCCACGTGTTTTTGCAAATTGCCCTGAAGGGGCATTTTCGTTGAATGTGTTATGGAACCATTCACGCACAGAAGATGGTTTTTACACCCGCATTCATACCGAAATTATCGATGGCATATGGCTGAACGTAGGCGATATCGAAGGCCTAGAACACGCAGAAGCATTCATACGCAATCGTGGCGCTTAGTTCGGAATATCGAGCGGTAAACGCAATGTGCCGTTTGGCTTGACCGGTAACACCATGCCCGCGGGCAAAATAATTTTTCGGTTAGGGTACACATTGTAAGGTTTTTCTGCCTGCGGCACGATGCTGTTTCCCGCCCCAATCGTGGTGGTGGTTTCACCGCTTGGGGTTTCAATATAGCCGCCACCGCTTAGCGTGACCCGGCCGCTGCCGGGATCGATGGTGGCAGGTGCTGACATACGCAGGATATTCCCGCTTTTAAGTTCCATGTAGCCGCCTTCAGAAAGCACATAGTCACCTTGCGCAGAGCCAAGCCTTACAGCGCTTCCCGGTGGCACCATCATGAAGCTGGTATCGGTAGAAACGGTAAACATTTCTGGGCGGCCTTCGATAGTGTAAAACGTTGCGCTACGACCGGGCTGATGCACCAATGCAGGTGTATCGAGATTCATATAGATCATGCTGCCGTTGCAATTACCCGAATTAATACTCACGTTAGTATCCTGACAGGTGGCGGAAGAACTGGTAGAAGGCTGCAGCCAGACATCGCCGGTATTTTGCGGGCGGGGTTTGTACCAATCGGCTTCTTCCTGACATTCGCTTGGATCAAAATTCAGTGCGCCATTTTTTACAGGCAGTGTTAAAAAGCGTTCGTCGTAAATGGTTGATTGCGCAGGAGGATTCTCGCCAGTCTCTTGCAGTGTCTCGGCTGCGGCTCCCGCATTATTTTGTGTAGCTCGCAGCACCAGGCTATTGGTACCTTTTTTGAAAAGCACCATTTGCTTACCGGGAATCGGCATAGGAGATTCTGTAACATCGCCTGCATTATCGGTAGAACAAAGACGATTGGGTAATTGCACATTACCCGCCAATTTAAAATTAGCCTGCCCTGAGGCAGGGTTTGCTACAAATTCATAAATCGCGATTCTGGCGCTGCTACCATCGGTGATAGCGAGCCTATCGGGCGCGGGAACAACACTGGTTTCGGTGTTATCAAGCGTTACCGCACCACCGCAGGGTAAGGTAGTAGTG
The DNA here is from genome assembly GCA_044351685.1 of Rickettsiales bacterium. Taxonomy (GTDB): domain Bacteria; phylum Pseudomonadota; class Alphaproteobacteria; order Rickettsiales; family UBA3002; genus JALHRI01. The sequence goes on from JBILFK010000026.1 coordinate 2,425, forward strand.
GTATTGCTGCTGACACTATAGACCTTACCGAAGGTGCCGGTTACATCGTCTTTCACTGGGCAGGCATCCGCTATCGGCGGAGGGGTCGTGCCGCCACCATTATCTTTACTGCCACCGCACAAGTCGGTGCCACCGGGTACCTGGCAGGGAAAGCCAGACCAGGGCGGAAATTTAAGCAAACTATTCATGCGGCTTTTGTTAACACTTGCAGGCGCACCCACGGCCCCAGGGGGCTCATCAGGGGGTTGCGGGGAGCCAGTGATAATAGAGCCCGCCGTACCGATATTCACCAATTCTGCGTGCGCGAAACTCGTTGCTGTAAGCGTCATAATCAGTGCGATAAAAATGGTGCGCATTGGTGCCATTAATTTTGCCATTCTTTCGGTGCATCCCAACCAGCGCGGGCACAGCATTCGATCACCGCAGGATCAAGTGTAAAGGTTTTCTTTGTACCTACCTTATCGGAATAACTCGAAAGCGTTCCACACCCACTGGTCATGAGCTTGCAACGATCTTTGCCCGCATAATTCTGCGGGAAGAGCGATGTGGGTGCAACGCCACTGCGCTTATCGTCACGAATACGATACAGTTCTATATTGTTCCACAAATCAAATTCGCAGCGCTGTAAGTCACCGTCTTCGCAGTTTCCATCGCTGCCAAGTGCATCTAAATCTTCTTTCATGCGAGATGGTAGCGTGCCAGGTTTATAATAATCGCGGTTTGATTCCACGTCAAGCGCATCGGTATTGCCGCAACTATCGGGCCATTTGCCGAAATCACGATCCACCACGTTCACATAACACCCTGTGCCGCTATCGCAATCGGTGCGTTTCACCAAGCTAACGACACCAAGCCTTGGAAGCCCTTCCTTGCGCGAAGAATAACCTTTTTTGAAGAGTACAATATCGCCCACCTCTGCATTATCCATGCCCCTGATAATACTACCACCGCCACCAAATTTAGGGAACTGCTTGCTGCTATCGATACTATCACTTAGATACCCGCGCCATGCATGCGGATAATTGCGCCGCGCTAGTCTGGTGCGGTTTTCTACATCTTCGAGATTGTTGAACATCTGCTGCAGCTGTGTGCTGTAAGCGCCTTCGTTGATCGGGTTTGGTTCACCATTAGTAAGGGTGGGTGAAATCTCGCAGCTACGGTCGGCTTCATCATAGGTGCCGCCGGTTTTTGCAAGCACATGATCTTCCGAAGAAAGCGATTTGAATAAGCGCTCATAACGACCAATACATACCTGACGATAACGGCGAATGGTGTTTAGCTGATAAAGCTTCAGTTCTGTCCAGCTGGTGACTGCATCGGGCGCTTTAATTTCGATGCCGCCAAGCGAGCTATTGCCACCCCAACCACCAATCATGCAGCGCTCATCTTTGCGCGGCGGAATGGGTTGACCGTTGGCATCTTTCGGAGGTTGCTCGCCTTGTTTTGGTGCTAACACAGCTTCGCGGCCCACACCTACAATGGCGGTATATTGCCCCAAATCATCCATCGCGTCTTGTGCGATGGTGGGGGGGGTCGCTTTTTGTATATGCACGCCGGTATCCCAAAGTACAGGGTAGGGCATACGATTCTCGAAGAAATCTTTATGCGTTAAGCCTTCGGGCACGCCGTTTGGCAATTCATCCAGCGGGTCGCCTTTTTTGTGGAAGCGCATTTTCAGTTTGTTCATCACCGCGTAGGGCTTGCGCACATCGCTGCAAAGCTTGTTCATCGGGGTTTTGGTAATAATGTTCGTCACGCTGCATGGTGCTTTGCATGCGAAACCAAATCCAGCAACACACAAGGGGTTGGGTATGCCACCGCCTAATACAGCACCCGGAACTTTACCAATGCTAGGGATCGGCACTTTAGGATCTGGTATGCCGCCAAATAAGAATGCTGGGCTTGGATGAATGAGTGGCTCGGCAATCATTTTCAGCTTCACCCCATATTTCGGTAACTCATAGGGGCTTCTGATCATTTTGCGTCTGTCGGGGCTGCCATCGTATTTGGTAGAGCAGGGCGGGGTATCGGTTTTTTGGCCAACTTTCAGGCCAAAGCATGCCCAGCATGGCACGAATTGTTTTTTCGTTTTGAGGCCGACAATATACATATAAAAGCACGGGTCTTTCATAGGGCCGGCGTTTTTCTTGCACATATCGTTGAAGAAAATGCGTTGCCAGATGCCATCATAAAGTGGGTTTACGCCCTCTTCAAATTTCTCGCGACGGAATTCCAGAATATCGACTTTGATTTTTTTATCTTTTACATCGCCCGCGCAATATACGTTATCGGTGGCGCTTTTGCTGTATTCTACGCCCCATGGCGAATAGCCATCACGGTCATTCACGTGGGTATGCCATCGCGGCGAAAACGGGTGTGATGGATCGAGAATTTCTTCGAACTGGTGCGCAGCAAGTTGGCTAAGCGTGACGTTCGGGAAGGCGGGTGGTGGTGACAAAGGATTCTTGATGATCGTGCCTTTAGGCAGGCGCGGATCAGGTTCTTTATTGATTTTCATATCTGGCATGTTGAGGCTGATGCCGATATTCATCGCGCCCATGACCGTATCTTTCATCGCCCCAATTTGCCCCATCACGGCATTCATTGGGTTTAAATTAGTAAATACAGAGGCAGCACCCGTAATTTGCCCCGTGATATTCCCGATAGTCTGGCCTACAGCACCGGTGATCGTGCCTTGTAAATTGGTAACTTGCCCCACAATACCTTGTATCTCGCCAAGGTTGAGCACGTTCATGGTGTTGGTAAGCCCGCGCACATTCTGTAAAAGCCCCTGAATCTCTGGAAGATTCATACCCTGATTCAGAAGAATTTGTTGTACATCGGCGTTTTGCAGCATGTTTTGTAGATTCTGAATATCGCCCAACGCCGCTTGCGCTTGACGAATATCGTTTCCTAGCGCCCCTAAACTTGCCAATTCTGGGCTATTAAGTGTTTGTGCCACGCCATTCAGTGAGCCCATATCGCGCGCTAATTGCGACATGCCTTGTATCGCATCCTGTGCTCCCGGAACTGAACCAATGGCAGTTTGTAAGGCCTGACCTTCGCGCATCGAGCCACCGAGGTTACCGATTGAACCAAGGCTACTAGAAATCGCCGAGAGACTTTGCACGTCGCCACGAATCTGGTTAACGGCATCTTGGCCTTGATTAAAGTTTACCTGACCAAAATCACCGTTCAGCACGTTTTGGCCAGCGTTTACAATATTGTTGCCGATAGCACCCGCGTTTCCACCTAAATTACCGAGTAAATTTCCTGCAGCGCCGGCTGCATTACCTGCGATATTACCAACGGTTCCAGCAGCATTCCCCGCTATATTACCAATGGTTCCAGGCAAATTTTGTACAATCCCTAAGCTGTTTTGAATAGTGGGATTATTAATGAGATTGCCAAACTGCCCACCAATATTGCCAACGGTTTGTGGCAAATTACTAAGCCCACTTCCAAGCTGACTGATATTCTGGAACGTGTTGGGAAGATTTTGCAGTGTCTGAGATAAATTAGGAATATTTTGGAGCAACCCAGGAATGTTTTTTAAGCTTTCAGAAATATTCGATAAATTGCCAAGCTGACCGGGCAGATCTTTTAGTTTGTCGCCCAAGCCCTGAAAATTTTGCATGATATTGGGAAGATTTTTTAGACTTTCGGTCATTTTTCCGAAATTTTCCTGAAGCCCCGCAGGCAAATTTTTCAGCTGATCGCCCAAGTTTGAGAGACTGCTGGTAAGATTGGCAGGAATATTTGAAAGGTTTCCAGCCAAATCTTTTAGATTATCAAATGCTTGCGGAAAATTTTTGACGACATTGCCAAGATTATCGATCGCGCCTTGAAGCTGCCCTGGCAGGTTTTTGAAGGTATCCATCATGCCGCCAAGCTGGCCCTTTAGTGTATCCGCGAGATTGCTGAGATTGGGGAGCTGTAAATTCACCAGATTGCCAAGATTCTGGAAATTGGTCAGCATGCTGCCAAACTGCATGACGCTGCGCATAAGCTGCATGATTTTGCCGATAATGCCGGTGAATGGGCCAAAGCCGCGTGCGCGTGGCATTAAATGCTGGGGGTCTTGCTGCAGGCGTGTCCATGAATGCTGCAAATAGGTGCCCACATGGTATTCATTACTGGCGGCCACTTCATCATGCATGCGCAGCGGCTGACAAGCTATAGCAGGCGTCAGCGGTTCGGCGGTGGTACAGCGCTGCTGATTCACGAGTATCGTAGGATTCGATTTTTGTGCCGGATATAGAGAGCCATTAAGAATATATTGGTTCGCGCAGTTATCGAGCTGCATGCGCACCAGTTTTGCCTCATCTTCGGGGCTTAAAGTGGTGTCGCCGGGAATTTCAATCTGGTGCGTACACCCCGCAAAGCGTTGATCCAGATTATTTTGTGGGCTAATAATTGAGTTTACTTCGCGGTAGTTGCCGCCCGCGCCGCGGTAATATTCGCCTGCATATTTTTTGAGAGGCTCTTTTTTATCGCGCAGGCTTACCCATAAATAAGGGCTTAAATCTTTGAAGCTTTTAAGTGCCGTGCGCTTAAGCGGCATTTTCTCTTTGGGGCAGCTGCCCCACACTAGGCGGTCTGGCAGGCACTTGAATTCTACATCGCGGTAACCAAAATCAGGCAAAGCAGCCCGCGTAGTATCCACGCCCGATTCAAATGTGTTATTGGCGGCATTAAACGTGGCAGCGCAACCAGCAGGGGGCGGGTTACCAACACAATTCGCTGGTGCCACAAACCGATTATTGGGGATAAGTGTACCATCGGCACCGCGAACAGCCCCTGGTTCTGGCGGTGGTGTCACGAGTGGGCCGTTATTGGCAGCGGGTGCGGGAGCAGGAGCCGGCGTAGGAGCAGCAACAGGTGCTGGTGCCGGTGCCGGTGCAGATTGTGCAAACGCACTAGGAAACGTGACAAGTAAAAAAGATGCGACTACAAAGAAAGAGAGAAACAGTTTAACTGCATGATGCCATCGTTTTGGCTGCGTAAATGGAGGTATCGGGTGGCGCATTTCCATCATTACCGTGCAATCGTAGAAGGGAGAGTGAAACCCATGAAAATCATAATTGCCCTTCGATGAAAAGTAATATTAACATAATTTTATCCCGAATGCATTTAAAAAGTTAATAAAATGTCTCAGAAAAAATCACCTAAAATGATAAAGAATTTGAAAGCGGAGATCGATTCGGGTGAGTATTTTTCGGCGTCTGTGAAGTGGTATAACGAAGTGTTTTTAATGCCTATCGCCCAGCGTAATTGGATGCTGATATTTGCAATTTGCGCAAGCGTTGCGGCGTTTTTCGCTTTGATTTCAATGGCATCAATATTGCCGGTGGTTGAAAAGCGTTCGATTCCGATGGATGTAGAAAACAGTGAATCTTACGTGGCGGATAAAGTAAAGCTCACCAAGCCTGGCATGACAGCCGATCAAACCATTCTTGAATTTTTTGTCACTGAATATTTGATACGACGCGAAGAATACAGCTTTCATCGTTACGATAAAAACCGTGCATTTGTAGAGGCACACAGCGACCCTATTACCTATTCTGCATACGATAGTGTGTATAAGCGCGAGAACCCAAGAAGCCCGGCGGCGGTTCTGGGAGAGCGTGGTGAACGTATTATTACCATACGCGATGTGCAGATTAACCGCGCTATTAGCCCGCCCGTTGCTACAATAAAGTTCGATGCGGATATTCGTGCGCGTAAATCATTTCCGAAAACACGCTGGACGGCATCGATTGCTTTCTACTATGACTCATTGCAAGTAAAAGAAATCAAGAATCTGGAAACAGGCGAGCTATCTGCGCAAACTGTCGATCCGGTGTTTAACGTGGTGCAATATGTTGTCTCTGAAGATAAACAACAGCCTTAGCGTTAGGGGCATTTTTTGCCTTTTGTTGCTGATGCTGGCGAGCGTTCCCGAGGCGTATGCCTTGCAGGAAGCGCGCGCGATTGCTACCGATTCACGCATTCGCACGGTACGTTATAGCCCCAACGAAGTGTATCAGTTTATTGGGCATTACGGCTATCAATCCTCGATTGAATTTGAAGACGGCGAAGAAGTGCAAACCGTTTCGGTCGGCGATTCGTTGGCATGGCTTATCAACCCATCGGGTAACCGTATTTTTCTCAAGCCTATCGAGCAAAACGCGCTGACAAATATGACGGTGCTCACCAATCGCCGCTCGTATTTGTTTGAGCTGCACGCAGAAGAAGCCACTACCATTCGCGACGTGAATATGGTGTTCGTTATGCGCTTTATTTATCCGCAAAGCGATGCTAATTCGGTTGAATTCACCCAATTTGAGCCATTGCCTGATATTGAGCGCGAGCCACAAAAATATAATTTCAACTATACCATGCGTGGTATTGATACGGTTGCGCCTATTCGCATCTTTGATGATGGCCAATTCACCTTTTTTGAGTTTCGTGATAAAAACGCCGAAATTCCAGCGTTTTTCCGGGTTGATCCCATGGGGGGTGAAGAATTGGTAAACTTCCGTAAGCGTGGCAATTACATTGTGGTAGAGCGCGTGGCTTCGATGTTTACCCTGCGGCGTGGGGCAGAGATTGTTTGTGTGTATAACGAGCGTATGCCGCTCCCCTCGATTCCCGAACCCGATAAAACTACCCAGCAAAAAATCAAACAATATTCACCATTTTAAGAGCTCGTATGTTTGCAAAACGTGTTACCATTGAACAAGTAGAAGAGGGCACCGAACTTGCCCCCAAATTTGATGCCGAAGGGTTAATTCCCTGCGTTACCACGGCTGCTGGCAGCGGCGAAGTGTTGATGCTTGGCTACATGAATGCCGAAGCACTCGAACAAACCATTGCTACCGGCGAAGCGCATTACTGGAGCCGCAGTCGCAAAGTGCTTTGGCACAAGGGTGCCACATCGGGGTTGGTGCAAAAAGTGGTCGAAATGCGTATCGACGACGATCAGGATGCCGTGTGGTTGCGTGTAGAAATTCCAGGTGATGCGAGCTGCCATGTGGGCTACCGCAGCTGTTTTTATCGTGCGATTCCTACAGGTCAATCGGGCGTAACACTGGAATTTAAAGAGCACGAAAAAATGTTCGACCCACAAAAAGTCTATGGCGATGCGCCGAACCCCACTATTTTATAGCAGCAACAAAAAAGCCCCTTTCGGGGCTTTTTCTTTTAGTGAACATACTTGCCGAGCGCTGTGCGCTTCTTTAATTAGCTTGCAACGAACCCGTGTTTTTTCGCGTTCTGCATGTTGAACAACATAATCGAACGAATAGCATCGCCGTAGGTTGCCTGATCAATGCGCTCACCCGTGTATAGGGTAATGATTTCGCTTGGGTTCATTTTATAGCGATTTTTCAGGAACAATACTTGCTCTTCTGCCATCGATTGGATCGTCTCATGGACTTCACGTTGTTGTTTGGTCATGTGGGTCTCCTGTTCTTGTCAACTCTGTGTTAGGTTTCACGCTTGCCGCGCTTGCGTAGATATCAGCAAAAGCCGTGCCAACAGCTAGTTCATTGAATTCTATAGGGTTATATGGGGAACCAGGAAGGGAAGCACTAGTGGGCGAAGCGGAAACAGTCTGTGTAGCCCTGCATAAAATGTCGGCACCGGCAAAATTTGCCACCGGAGGCGTTATACGATGGGTTCGCCGTCGATATAGGGGTATATTTCTTCCTGCGTGACGTAGGTATCGGCCTCGAACGTGGCAATATGAAATAGGCCATCGCCCTCGTTGGCAAGCGGCAGAATCGAATTGCCGATAATAATCCCTTCGTAGGGCGATAAAATACGCGTTTCCTGATCGCCGAACGGGTTGGTAATTACCCCCAGCGTATCTTCTTTATGCACTAGTTCGCCTAAACGCTTATGCGCCAGAAAAATACCGCTTTGCGGCGAACGCACCCAGTGGCTGCTTTTGGCAATGTAGGGCGATTTTGCGGGGGCGGTGGCTTCGATTTGTGGCAGCATGCCAATCGCGCGCATGACTTCGATAATGCCATCGGCGCCCACTTTGGCGGCTTTGGTATCAAAACGTAGTGCGGTGCCTGCTTCATAAAGCAGCATGGGGATACGCTTGTTTTGCACCATTTCGCGTAGGCTACCATCACGCGCGCCAGCGTTCAGAATCACGGGGGCGCCAAACACTTTCGAAAGCACGAGGTTTTCAGGCATGGTTAAATCGGCGCGAATTTGTGGCAGGTTGCAGCGATGAATCGCGCCCGTGTGCAAATCAATACCATGGGTCGATTGTTCAACGATTTCTTTACGGAAAATATAGGCGATCTGCGAGGCAAGCGAGCCGTGCTTTTCACCGGGGAACGAACGGTTTAAATCGCGCCTGTCGGGCAGATAGCGCGATTTATCGTTAAATCCAAACACGTTCACAATCGGAATGGCAATCAGCGTGCCGCGCAATTCGCGCATGGCTTTGCGCTTCAGCAAACGGCGAATAATATCAACACCATTGATTTCATCGCCGTGAATAGCAGCGGAAACAAACAGGGTGGGGCCATCTTCCTGCCCACGGATCACGGCAACGGGCATATGCATATCGGTGAAATCGTAGAGCTTGGCAATTTTCATCGAAAATTTGCGGCGCTCACCGGGGTAAATATCCTGCCCTGCGATCGTAAGCTTGCTCATGGCGTGGCTTTCATATGCACCACCCGCTGCGGGTAAGGAATTTCAATATTATGCTGTTTGAACTCATGGAAAATTTTCCGAATCACATCGCTTCTGGGTTCTAGTCTGCCATCATTGATATCGGCAATCCAGAAATATAATGTGAGCGTAATCGCATGATCGCCAAATGCAGTGAACACGCACAGAGGCTTGGGTTCGCTAAGGCATTTAGGATGTGAAATCGCGGCGTTCAGCATGATTTCACGCGCGGCATCAATATCCGCATCGTAGGCCACACCTACGATAATTTCGACGCGCGCGTGGGGGTTGCTGTGTGTCCAGCTGGTGACGCGCTGGGTAATCAGGTCTTCGTTGGGTATTAATATTTCACGGCCATCTAATGTTTCCATCAGTGTATAACGCGCACCCGTTTTACGAATGTTTCCAGCCGTACCATCTTGCAATTCGACCATGTCGCCAATCTGCACCGACTTTTCCAGCAGAAGAATGACGCCGCTTATGAAATTCGAAGCAATTTTTTGCAGGCCAAATCCAAGCCCAACGCCAAGCGCACCACCAAACACGCTGAGTGCGGTTAAATCGATACCGAGAATTTGCAGCGCCACCACAAAAACAAAGAAATACAGAATAAACTGAAACACCTTCACTAACAAAGTGCGGTGGCTGACATGCATGTAGCTCATGCGCGCCACGCGTTGCTGAATAAACGCCAGCAATTGCCCAGCAATCCAGAACAGTACAATCAGGGCTAAGCACGATTTTAATACCGTGTAGGCATTCAACTTAAACGTAGAAATCTTAAACGTTGCCGAAGTCAGAATCGCGTTGGTGTCGTCCCATAATCCAAACAGATGCAGCAGGGTAATTGGAATAATCACCATCACAATGAACCAGCCAGCGGTTTTGCGCGATGTCATGCGCATCACCAACCGTATCGCCAGCCAAGCAATGCTGATTTTCACAAAAAATAAAATATGGATGGATTCAAAGCCGCTAAGCCGCGCCATTAAAAAACCCGCACCCACGATACAGATAGTAATTGCAGGAGGAATCAGCGGTATCGCAAATTGTACAAAAGCAATATTGACGGTTGGGCCGCGTAAATTTTTAACATGTCGCCGCACCAATTTTCCGATGAGTATGCCAAGCAGAAAAAGCCCAGCAGCAATCATCACAAAAGGAATGTTCGTAAGAAAAAGCGTATAAAATTGGGAGCTTCCCATACGGCTAAAAAATTGCAACGCACTTTCCATGTCCAAACCATAGGCTGTGCCGCCTGCTTGTAAAGCGTAAGCAGGGGTTATCCTCAAGTTTTACAAGATACTTTTTTAAACTTGCAACTTTGCTGCACTGCGATATGAATGAAAAAAATAATAAAATTAATAATGCAGGACAATTCTTGGCGAGTCGTTTCACCGTGCTTTAGGAGTGTCTATGTTTCGAAAGTTTTTTCTTCCCTTTTTAGCCTGTATGGCGCTTGCCATGCCCGCGCTTGCGCAAGATGCCGCGCAAGTGGAAAATAATGGCAACACCGCGTGGTTGCTGGTTTCTTCGGCACTTGTGATGCTGATGACCCCTGGTCTGGCATTTTTTTATGGCGGCATGGTCAGCCGTAAAAACGTGGTTTCCACCTTACTGCAGAATTATGTGGCGCTCGCGCTGGTGGGGATGATCTGGATTATTGTGGGCTACAGCTTAGTGTTTACCGAAGGTAATGGGTTTATTGGTGGTTTCGATCAGGTGATGCTGAAAGGCCTAGATACCCAGTTTTATGGCACTACTGGCGTACCTTACCTTGCGTTCGTTGCCTTCCAGATGATGTTTGCAATTATTACGCCCGCGCTGATTACCGGCTCGTTTGCTGAGCGCGTGAATTTCAAAGCATGGCTTTTCATCATGGGCATCTGGAGTCTGGTGGTGTATGTGCCCGTTGCGCATTGGGTGTGGGGGCCAGATGGCTGGATTTTTGCCAAAGGCGGCCTCGATTTTGCTGGTGGTTTAGTGGTGCATATTACCTCGGGCGTTTCCGGGTTGGTTGCCGCCGTGCTGTTTGGCAAACGCAATACTGGGGGCGGCCATACCGCACCAAACGATGTGCCGATGATTATGTTGGGCGCTGCGTTGCTTTGGTTCGGCTGGTTTGGCTTTAATGCTGGTTCAGCGATTGTTTCGGGCTCATTGGCTTCCTATGCCTTCATCAACACTTTTATCGGTGGCGCAGTCGCCTTTTTAGTGTGGATGCTGGTGGATTGGATCGTCGATGGCAAACCATCGGCCGTTGGCGGCTCGGTCGGGATTGTCGTGGGCTTAGTAGCCATTACACCTGCGGCTGGTTTTGTTACTATTCCATCGGCGATTATCATTGCTGTTACGGCTGCTATCATTTGCAACTTTGCAGCGAAAGCCCTCAAAAAAGCTACGCATCTGGATGATGCGCTCGATGTATTCGCGTGCCACGGCATTGGCGGTATCATCGGTGCCATCATGACAGGCATGTTCGCCACCAAAGCGGTGAACAGCGCTGTGACGGTGGAGGGCATTGTGATCTCCGGTCAAACGGAATTGTTCATGGCGAACTTAACCGGTGTGGTTGCCGTGTGTGGTTATAGCATTATTGGCACCTACGTGATTATCAAGCTGGTGAATGCCTTTATGCCAGTGCGTGTCAGCGAAGATGCCGAAGGCGAAGGGCTTGATCGTGCGCAGCACGGTGAATTTGCCCGGGTGAATAACACCAAATAGTCGTTTCACGATACAACGTTACGAAAGCCCGCCAGTGAAATGGCGGGCTTTTTTATGCGACGCAATGCTTGCGAATTGATTCGGCCACAGCATCCACCGATAATGCATCCAGCTTGCCACCCGGTGCCACCACAACATGCGCCGCTGCGCCATATGGCTGATAAATTGCGTGCGGCGTGGGGCCAAATAAACCAAACGTGGGTATGCTCGCAGCTGCCGCCATGTGCATTAGCCCGGAATCATTGCCCACAAATAAGTGGGCACGCTTCAGGCAAGCATACACACCAAGAAGTGTTGCCTCACCGCGGGTCAGATCGATCGGTGAAAATTCAGCCAATGCATTTAGCAGGGCTTGCGCGCGTGGTTGTTCGGGTGCGGCGCAAATCACCATGGGGCGCATGGCGCGTTCGTGACATAGCCGTTTGGCGAGTTCTGCAAAGCGTTCCATCGGCCATTCTTTGGGGCCCCAATTGGCGCAGGGTGCCAGCGCCAGTATGTTCTGGGCATCGCCTAATAGGCTGGCGGCATAGGCGCCATCGGCTTCGCGTTCCCACAGCACAGGGTAGGGAAGGGTGATACCAAAACGTTGTTCATATTGCTTTACTTTAGGTAGCGGGTCATCGCAGCCGTTAAATACATAGCGATGGCGCGTGCGTACCATATAGGCAAGCGCCGAACCGCGCATATCCCACACCGCGTCCCAGTGGGTGCCAATGGCTGCGCGCCAGATATGCCACCAATGCATGCTACGGCGTTGTTTATCGATGGCGATGACTTCACCCAATAGTGGGTAGCCCGCATAAAGCGGCGCCGAAAGCGAACTGGTGATAATGCTAACGCGTGCATTCGGCTGCTGCACGCGAATATGTTCAAGGATGCTGGTGGCAAGCACCGCATCGCCAATGCGCGTGGGGGCAATGACAAGTATGTGAGGCATGGCGGGATGAGGCATGCAGAGAATAAACATGGAAATGCCAAGCGTATAAAGCAAAATGATGCGAGGCATCGCCTATCCACAATACCAACAGAAATTTCAGGTGCGGTGCAGGTGGCTGTAGTGTAGGGATGCCTGATAATTCGTACATCGTGGGGTTGGTGCATGGTTGGCCTTTTCAAACGCCTGTTTTTTCTGGCTTGCGCCACCATGATAATTGTGGCGGTGTTGTGGCTTTCGGTAAGCCTGTTTATTGCGTTATTTTTGCTTGGCGTTCTTATCGCGGCCATTATGGCGATGCGTAACGCATTCGCGCCTAAACGTACCATCTATTCACAAGCCGATGCCCCCACGCATATTCGCATCGAAGAAAGTAACGTGATTGAAGCCGAATATCAGGTGATGGATAAAAAGGAATAATGGCGGAGCAGACGTAGGGTAACCTAGAAAGGTCTCAGCCGCAGTTTAGCTGGATTTTTCGAAAGCAAAACAGCAAATTTACTGTAAA
>JBILFK010000124.1:0-4959 GCA_044351685.1 Rickettsiales bacterium
TTTAACGCACCATCAAGGAGAGAACAATGCCGCGCTTGGCTAACGTGCTGCTGATAGTTGCGATGTTGTTTTTGTTAATGCCAGAGATGGCATTCGCACAAAATATCCAGCTGGATTTTGGTGACGGTGAGGCTGGCTCGGCAACGGCGCGCATCATTCAAATGGTGCTGCTGATTGCGGTGCTTAGCATTGCACCATCGTTGCTGGTGATGGTGACATCGTTTACGCGCATTGTGGTGGTGCTTTCATTTGCACGCACGGCCATTGGCACGCAAACCACGCCGCCCAACCAGGTGATTATCGCGCTTGCGATGTTTCTGACATTTTTCATTATGGCGCCGGTATTCGAGAAATCGTATAACGATGGCATCTTGCCGCTGATTGAAGAGCGTATCAGCGAAGAAGAGGGTATTAAGCTCGCGGCGGAACCGTTCCGTGGCTTTATGCTAGGGCAAACGCGTGAGAAAGATCTGCGCTTGTTTATGGATATTCGCAATATCAAGGTGGAAGAAGCCAAGGATACCCCCTACGAAGTGCTGGTGCCTGCCTTTATGATCAGCGAACTGCGCCGCGCCTTTGAAATTGGCTTTCTTATTTTTATACCATTCCTGATTATCGATATGCTGGTTGCCTCGATCTTGATGGCGATGGGTATGATGATGCTGCCGCCGGTGGTTATTTCACTACCATTTAAGCTGATATTTTTTGTGCTGGTCGATGGCTGGTATATGCTTTCGGGCAGCCTTGTGCGTTCGTTTGGGCCAGTGTAGTTGCACGTTGTTACAAGTCTGCACTTTCTTGGTTTATCAACGAATTCATTGAACTAGCAGGATTTACTGCTTAGTAGCGTCACTCAGCTTGCCGCTTGCGATCGCATCACGAAAGTTTTTCAGGAAGTTCTGAGTACGACTGATTTGCCCGGTAAGCAGCGCGACATCTTCGGCATCGAGCGGGGTGGTATCATTGGTGAGATACTCAAAGGTTGATTTGTAGGCACTGTCTTTGGGTATGAGGTTCATGTAGTAATCGCGCAAATACGAAAGCTGCGTGTAGTCTTTTTCAAAACTATAGGCGAGGGCCAGCTGAATCAGCATTTCCTGCTCTTGTTGGGTTAGTTCAGCGGTTAAATCTTTGCGCAGTGCTAGCATATCTTCGGCCTGATTGATAATGCTTGGCCAATCTTGCATTTGCCAGAGAATTTCGAGCTTCAATTGCTCGCCGCGTGGCGAGGTATCATCGCGCAGTACCGCAAGGGCTTCGGCTTCTTTTTTCTGTTTGGCAAGCGCTTGTGCATTCAGCTGCGTGCGCAGTATCTGTAGCTCTTCGCTCATGCTGCCATAGTTAGAGTTCTCTAGTGCTGAAAGTGCCCGTTTGGGTTTGTTATCAATTAAATAAAGTAGCGCTAAACGTGCGCCTACGCGTGCTCTGTCCAACCCTTCGGTACGCGATTTTACCTGATGCTCTAAAAGCTGGATGGCGCGGTCGAGCAGATCAACGCTGGCGAGCCTATCGGCCAGCTTCTGAATCATCGCGTCACCGCGCGCGCCAACCGGCGTTAGGTCGCGGAATTCATAAAACAGCGCTAGCGATTGCAGTGGTTTCATTTCATCGGCTAACCCATCGTTATAAAGCTGTTCAAATAGGGTAGCCATGCGGGCGCTAGTTTCTAACGCTTCAGGATCGCTGGGAAATGCAATTTGCAATTCCTTCCATGTGCGCAGGGCTTCGTCGTATTGTTTGTTATCCACATAAAGTTGGCCGAGATAATGGAGTAATTCACGTTCAAGGCTATCGCCGCGCCACGCGAGCCGTACCCCGTTAAGCTGTTTAATCGCTTCTTCAATTGGTATCATTCCTTGTGAATATTTCAGCGCAATCGTTGAAAAGCGGGCGCGTGCGGTGATGTAGCTATCGCTATTTTCGTCGATCAATCGCTGCCATGTTTTAAGTGCTTGCTCGTGTTTATCGAGATCAGCTGCAACTTTTCCAAACAAATATTCCGCATAAGGCTGAATGGGCTTTAAGATGCCATCTTCATTCAAAATATCGAACACTTTTATGGCGCTTTTCGCATTGCCAAGCTGCAAATATCTATCGGCGCCGATAATCGAAAGTTTTTGCCGCACACGAGGCGGATAATATTGAAGATAATCGGGTTGATATTTTAAATATTGAAAATTTGCAGGCACAGGCGTGACCACAACAGATTCTGGGGCGGGGGTGGGGCTTTCGGTGCCTTCCGTAGGCTTGGGCGTTACCGGAGTTGGCGGCGCGATAGGCGCAAAAAGCCCAACAACATCACGCCATAGCTGCGCTTCTTTATCGTTCGCGATGCTTGGATCATTCGCATAATAGGCTGCCTCAGCCATCCTATCGGCCATAAATGCGGCGGCCATATGTAAAATGGCTAATTTTTCTTTCGCGTAATATTCGGGATATAGGGTGCGAATTTCATTTAAAATGGTGCTGGCTTCAGGCCCGTAACCTTGCGCCACATACATGCCTGCAAGTTGCCGCAATAAATCGGCGCGCGCGGTATCATCGACGGCATGGGTGAGTCGCTGCATAATATCTTGTCGCATTTGCGCCATCGAGGCATCGGGCAGGAAATATTTATCGTAGGCAAGCACCACATTTTGGCTAAGCGCATTCAGTTGCCCCAAACTACGCTGCCCCGGCAAAAATGGTAATTTATCGGAAACGGCCAGCCCGCCAACACGTGCAAGTTTTAAGCCTGCACGAGTGCGCGTGAGTGAGAGTGCATCGTCATCGGTACGAATGACCAAGCCCTGACTGGTTTGTAAAATAGTGAAGCCTGGATAGGTGTGATTGGTTGCAACACCGCGCCCCGCTTCGTAGGTGGGGGCAAGCACCCAGCGATCACTCACCGTTGGGTCATAGAAGCTGATGGGGTTGGCGACATCAAATAATTTGAAAACAATGCTTACCCCGGCCTCATCCTGATTGGGGTAGACTTCGGTATCATTCAGCGGCGAGGGCGGCGCCTTTTTAAGCTGTATGCGCCAGCGATAGGTGCCGCGTTCAGCGGTGGCGTGTGGGTAAAGCGGTTCGCGCGTGGTGAAGCGCAAAATGGTGTGGCCGGGCAGCGCAAAGCGTTTTACCGATGTGATGCTGCTGGGTACAATCGTGCTTAAGCGCGCCATGTCGATAGTGCTGGCGCGATCAAACACCAGCCATACATCGTTACCTCGCGCAAAGCTTGCAAGTGCGGTGCGCGCATTCCATGGGAATTCAAGCGTTACCCCTTCATCGCTGGGGACAATGCCAATCGGCAATGCGCCTTGTGGTTTATCTGCTGCGGGCGGAGTTGTTTCTGCGGGTATATCTGAAGATGGTTCAGGGGTAGCCTCAGGAGTCGCTTCAGGTGCTGCCACTTTTTCTGTTTCTGGCGTTTGGGCTTCTGATGCTGGCGCAGGCGTTTCTGGTGCAGCTTTTACTGCAGGTGCAGATGCTGGCGTAACAAGTGGCTTGGGCGCTTCTGCAGTGCTGGCCTCGGGCGTGGGCGCTGGTGGTATGGGTTTTGGTTCGGGATCAACGGGTTTTTTTGTGGAAAGCACGGAGTTATCGCGTGGCTTAATTTGTTCAAGCGGCTTGTTTGGTGCAGGCGTTGGGGCGGGAGCGGCAACTGCTTTAGCCGTCGGGGGAATTTCAGGTTTGGGTTTTTGCGTGACAGGCGCAGTGATTGTAGGCGGCTTGGTAGAAAGTATAGGCGGTTTTGGTGCAGTAGGTGCGGCTTCGAATGGGGTTACAGCAGGCGTTGAGGGTGCTGGTGGCGGTGGCGTAACAACTGCAGGCGATTCAGAAACCGGAGTGCGTGTTAATATATCGAGCCCCGTAGTATTGCCAGAAACAAAATGCCGCACGCGGTAGGCTTGGTTTAAATTGAGCGTAATGGTTTTACCGTCAGGGCTACGGATAATGCCATTGACATAAGGTGCAAGCTGTTTTGCGGCAGCACCAACATCTGCGCCCACCGGGTTTGAAAAGGTTACCTGCACGCTTTTGCCAGATGGAGCGACATTCATTGTGGTAGCATTGGGCCAGCTGAAATTTAGCCGCGCGTAATCACCGGCGCGGCTGGTGCTAATGCGCGGTGCTACTTGCGCAGTGACAACAGGCGCAAAAACAGCCGCAAATACGCATGCCATACAAAGGCGCGCGAAGAATTTCTGAATGGTGCGCATCATCCGCAAAACAGGTTGGGCAGCATTATCGCTGTTGCTGCATCATAAACCTGCAAAAGGCTGTGTAAATCCGTTATGTGCTCGAGAGCAACTTATCAACATCTGCCTGATTCACCCCTTCGCCTGCCATTTGGGGGCCTGCCATTAGGGCTTCATCGGGGCGTTCGCGCCCGGTGGTAAGCGAAGAAGTGGTGGCAATATCAAGGTCACCGCCAAATAAATCGACCAAACGGTCAACACGTTTTTCCACCTGCTCAACAATTTGCAGGATTTTTTTGACACGCTGCCCAGTAATATCCTGAAAACTGCATGCTTCCATAATTTTAACGCCAGCATCGCCAACTTTTGCGCTTAACGCTTTATCTCCGACTGTGCCGGATAACTTAATCATGGCTTCTGCCTGATCCATAATTTTATTGGTGGCTTCTTCGGTGTGGCGCACGATCTCGTTCAGCTCAGCCGAAATGTGCGTAAGGTTTTTTTCAGCACCCGCACTGTCTTTGGCATTAATAATGGCTGCCACTTCTTGGCGCGCGTTCATCACGAACAGCGCAAGGCGGTGCATTTCTTTGTGAATTTCTGTGTCTTTACTGGTCATAAACCACCAACCCTTTCATCGGCATTACGTAGGCTAAAACGCTCCAAACACAGCTTCAATCTTGCCTTTTAACGTATCGGCGTTGAATGGCTTCACAATATAATTGCTCACCCCAGCCTGTTTGGCGAGAATCACGTTTTCGGTTTTGCTTTCTGC
>JBILFK010000135.1:0-4571 GCA_044351685.1 Rickettsiales bacterium
GATGCATATTTTTCGCTACCATCAGCCCCATATCCATCAGGAAAAGGCAGAGAATGCCTTGAAATGGCGTATCCAAGAATCCACCAACTTTATTCATGCCGGGTTGCCCGGTAATCCAGCCCACAAGGAATGCGCCAAACAGCAATAAAATGGCGCCGTTAGTGAAAATTTCACGGCTGAGTTTTTTCTCTTCCTGTTTGTGGGTGCGGGTTTCTGGCGCGGCGCGGTGTGCAATAAATAGGCCCGAAAGAATGGCGGGGGCTTCCATCAGCGCCACAATCGCCACGATATACCCCGCATACACCACATCATTGGTCTTTAGAAATGTGGCGGCGGTCACAAAGGTTACAATGCTAATCGAGCCATAATGTGCCGCAACCGCTGCGGCGGTGGGGCTATCGAGTTTCGTGGTTAGGCGTAAAAGGCTATATCCAAGAAAAGGTTGCAGAAAGCCAAATGCAATGCCGGCAGCAATCGTGAGTAGCACCTCGTTATCAATGTCGTTCGTGTTGGCAATGGCCACGCCACCTTTAAATCCAATCGCCATCATCAAGTATATTGAAAGATAGCGGCTAATGCTTTCGGGCACTTCCAAATCAGATTTTAAAAATCCAGCGATGATGCCCAGCACAAAAAATAAAATCGCCGGAGAAAGAATGTTTTGTGAGATAAGTTGTAATAGTTCCATGATTCACCTTTTGAATGATTTTCTGTAGCTTAGAAAATCAACTTGTATTTATAAAACAAATAGTTTTTATATTTATCATTAATTATTTTAATAATTTATGCCATTCCATACCGATACATTGCTATTGAAAAGCTTCATTAAGCTGGCTGAAACCGGCAATTTTACCCATGCCGCTGAAGCCGTGGGGCGTACGCAATCGGCATTAAGTCAGCAAATTAAAAAACTTGAAGAGAATGTGGGCTGCGTGCTGTTTCGTCGAGGGAAGCGAGCGCTAACACTAACAGAATCCGGAGAGCTATTTTTAGGCTATGCCAAGCATATGATGCAGCTGCACCTCGAAGTGTATAGCCGCCTGCGAGAGCCCGATATCGAAGGCGAAATTCGTTTAGGTACGCCTGAAGATTTTGCCACCCATTATTTACCGAATGTTTTGGCCAGTTTTCGTGCGCATCACCCCCGTGTACAGCTAAATGTGGCGTGTGATTTAACGCTGAACCTGATCGCCGGGTTCGAGCGCGGCGAATACGATATGATTCTGGTGAAGCGTGACCCGGCACGCGTAAAAGGCGGCACCAAAGTATGGCGCGAGCCGCTAGTGTGGGCGGCGGGAAAGCGCTATCAGCCTGAAACACCGCTTTCGTTAGTGTTATCGCCACAGCCTTGCATTTACCGCGCACGCGCACTGGCCGCGCTTGACCGCGCCAAAAAACCGTGGCGTATTGCCTATACCAGCCCCAGCCTTTCAGGCACACTTGCCGCAGTAAAAGCGGGAATGGGCATTACCGTGCTGCCTGCCAACATGATACCCGTAGGCATTCAGCCAATTCGCGGGGAAATCAAATTGCCCGCACTTGCAGATGCCGAAATTGCACTTGTGAAGCGCGATGATTTATCGAAAGCTTCGCGCATGTTGGCAGAACATATTATCCAGCAATTAGAATCGGCACATTAAACGAAATAGTTGCCGAACGGCCGTTTAAGCGCTACACCGCGCAAAACAGAGGGTGCTGCGATGAAATTACATGGGTGCTATACGGCGTTGATCACGCCATTTAATGCTGATTTATCGGTAGATGTTTCGGCGTTTGAAGCCTTTGTTGAATGGCAAATAAGTCAAGGGGTGCATGGTATTGTGCCGTGTGGCACTACGGGTGAATCGCCAACGCTTAATCATGCCGAGCATAAAAAACTGGTAGAAGCGGCCGTGAAAATTGCTGCAGGGCGAGCCGGCGTCATGGCTGGCACGGGTTCGAACTCAACTTCAGAAGCTATCGATTTTACCCGCCACGCGGAAAAAGCGGGCGCAAATTCGGTGCTGGTGGTTGCCCCTTATTATAATAAACCCACACAAGAAGGCTTGTTTCAGCATTACAAAGCAATTGCTGAAAGCACCGCGCTGCCGGTGATTATCTATAATATTCCTGGGCGCTCTGTGATTAATATTGCTGATAGCACGCTGGCCCGATTAGCGGAAGCCTGCGCTAATATTGCAGGTATCAAAGATGCCACCGGCGATTTGGCGCGTGTAGCGAGCCTGCGTCACCTTGTCGGCAATAGATTAACCCTGTTTTCTGGTGAAGATATTACCGCCGTGGGCTTTAACGCCATGGGTGGTAAAGGGGTGATTTCTGTAACCTCGAACATTATGCCGGGCATCATGGCTGAAATTCAGAATTTATGCGTCGCCGGTGAGTTTGTAAAAGCACGCGCACTCAGCGAATCGCTTACGGCGCTGCATCAGGTGATGTTCTGCGAAACCAACCCAGCGCCGGTAAAATATGCGGCATCCCTCATGGGCAAATGCCGCCCATCGCTTCGGTTGCCGCTGGTTGAACCAAGCGAAGCCAATAAAGCGGCCATTGATGCAGTGTTAAAAAACGCAGGATTGCTCACCCGCAACGCCGCATGATAGGCAAGGCGCATGGGTAAATTACCAAGCAAAACAGTAGCGGTGAATCGGCGCGCTTCGTATGAATATGCGCTGGGCGACAGGTTTGAAGCCGGAATTGTGCTGACGGGAACCGAAGTAAAATCGCTGCGTGCCGGGCGCTCCAGCATCGAAGATGCGTATGGCAGCCATAAGCAAGGCGAAATATGGCTTTGGAATATGTTTATCCCCGAATACGCTCAGGGAAACCGCGCGAATCATGAGCCGAAGCGTGGCCGCAAGCTGCTTTTACATGCTCGCCAAATAAAAAAATTGATTGGAGAGTTAAAGGTGAGGGGAACCACCCTCATTCCGCTTTCGGTGTATTTTGGTAAAAACGGCTATGCCAAAGTTGAAATTGCGGTGGCAAAAGGCAAAAAACAATACGAAAAGCGCGATAGTATCAAGCAGCGCGAGTGGGATAGGCAGCGCGGTAGGTTGCTCAAAAAATAGCGAAATTCGCCTCGACAGCGCCTCTTGAATCGTTAATAATCATTAATATGTGGCGCCGCGTGACACAAATGATGGGGGATTCAACGGAAAAAGCATCGCTTGCACTCGATGCCTTGCCGATTGGAACCGTGTTGCAATTTACTAACGGCGTGCCGCAACCTATTGCAGGCAAAAAAGCCATTATCACCAGTATTCGTACCTACCGCTTTGCCGAAGAAAACACCCTCACTTATGGCATTACACTCGCCACAGGTGAGCGGCATTTTTTAGCAGTAGCGCGTGACGATGATGGATTTTATTTGGGGCTAATGCGTGAACTCTCAAGCGCTGAACAACGCCTGTGGTTCGACCCCGATGCACTCACGTTTTTTACGGAACAAAGCTCGGCCAAAACGCTCAAAACCCGTGAAGATGCCAAAAAATATACGGGCTGGTCGGCACTGAAATATCAGAAAACTGTCGATTTCCTGGAAGGCGAAGTCATGGAAGGGCGTTTTACGCCGGGCGATTTAATGCGCAGGCCGCGTCATGTTCAATATTCCATGCTGCTCGATGATTCGGGCGAAAAAGCCATCGAAATTGAAGTTTACCCTGAACATAGCAATGTGCGTTTATTCGCAACGGTATTTTTACCCGAAAGTGTGGTGCGCGTATTGCCGAATGAAACACTCACGGTGGATGAAGAGCCGCTCGAGCTTTCAAATATCGCGATAGAAGAAGTTGCAAAGCCTGCAAGCGCAGAGGTAATACCCATTCACACTACCGATCGTTTGGCCGCCGTGGCACATGCGCTGGAAATACAGGAATCGCCAAAGCCGCAGCAGCCCGAACCTCTTTTAGAGCCTGCGCCTGCAAAACCCAATAAGCCTGATTTCAAACGCCTAACCTCAGAAGAAGTTGCTGCGATCGACCCAGGCGCGCCTGAAGAAGCAACGGCGCCATTACCCGCATTTTTGCTGGAACCGCATGAAAACGAACCACGCAGTCTGCTCGATGAATTATTGCAACCCGATGCTTTGCATTTGCGCTGTGATGCCGCTACAGCACATAAACTTCTTGGCTTGGCATTAAAAGAGCGCAAGCCAGTGCGCGAAGTATTGCGCGAAATTTTAGGCCTGCGCCCCAGCGTGCGCGATGAAGTGATCATTGAATTGCCATTAACCGATCAAGAAACCGAAGCACTTGCTATGCGTTTCCAGCTTCGCCCTGATAGAACGCGCGATATTAAGGCACGTATTCTCGAAGAAATTCGCCAAAAGCTACGCTAACATTTACATGCTGCACTGTGCCTGATAGCGTTCGCGCATGGGTGCGCTTGCTGTAAAAATTATTCCTTCGCGTCGCGATAATTATATTTACGCGTTGCATAATACTGCGGGTGAATGCGTGATCATTGACCCCGGTGAAGCCACGCCTGTGCTAGAATTTTTAAAAGCTGAAGGCTTAACGCTTTCGGCAATTGCAATCACCCACCATCATTATGATCACATTGATGGCACGCCA
>JBILFK010000125.1:0-4945 GCA_044351685.1 Rickettsiales bacterium
TTCCATATAGCGCTGTGCATGTCGCGCATATTTGAACTGGCGGAACTTGGCGTAACCTTCGAGCAGAACAGCAGGTAGAATCGGTAATGGTTCGCTCATGTTATAAATCTGCAAACACGTGTGTTTCGCTCGCAGCACCCGGGTGCGTGACAGCGCCTTTTTCGGCGGTGCCGACGGTTTGCGCATATTTCCACAGCGCGCCGGATTGATAATCATGCACGCGCGGTTTCCATGTGCTGCGGCGCTTTTCAAGTTCTTCGACATCGACATCAAGGCTGATATTGCTTACGCCATCGCGTGCATCGAGGGTAATCATATCGCCGTTTTTAATCAGCGCGATGGGGCCACCCACCGCGGCTTCAGGCCCCACATGGCCTACACAGAATCCGCGAGTGGCACCGCTGAAACGGCCATCGGTAATAAGCGCCACTTTGTCGCCAGTGCCTTGCCCATACAGTGCGGCAGTGGTGGCGAGCATTTCGCGCATGCCGGGGCCGCCTTTGGGGCCTTCATAGCGAATCACCAGCACTTCGCCTTCTTTATAGTCGCGTGCTTCTACGGCCTTAAATGCATCTTCCTCGCAATCGAACACGCGGGCTGGGCCAGTAAATTGCAGATTTTTCATTCCGGCGACTTTTACGATCGCGCCTTCGGGGGCAAGGTTGCCTTTCAGCGTTACCACGCCGCCTGTGGGTGAAAGTGGCTTATCGGTGGTGCGCACCACCAGCTGATCGGTGGGGAAGTGAATATCCTTCAGGTTTTCGGCGATGGTTTTACCAGTCACGGTGATGCAATCGCCGTGTAAAAACCCGCCATCAAGCAATGCCTTCATCACTACTGGCACACCGCCAATACCATGCATATCTTTTGCTACATATTTACCACCCGGTTTCAGATCGGCGATATAAGGGGTGCGGGCAAAAATTTCGCCCACATCGTGCAGATCAAAGGCAATGCCTGCCTCGTGCGCCATGGCGGGTAAATGCAGTGCGCCATTGGTTGAGCCACCGGTGGCTGAAACGATGGCAGCGGCATTTTCAAGCGCTTTGCGCGTCACAATATCGCGCGGGCGTAATTTGTTTTTTAGCAGTGCCATTACCGCTTCGCCGCTGGCGAATGCATACGCATCGCGCGATTCATAGGGCGCGGGTGCGCCTGCCGAGCCGGGCAGGGCAAGGCCAATTGCTTCCGATACGCAGGCCATGGTGTTGGCCGTGAACTGGCCGCCGCACGAACCCGCCGATGGGCAGGCCACTTGTTCTAGCTCCAGCAATTCTTCGTCGCTCATGCCACCTGCGGCGTGTTGGCCTACGGCCTCGAACACATCCTGCACGGTAATATCGCGCCCCTTGAATTGGCCGGGCAAAATGCTGCCGCCATACATAAATACGCTGGGCACGTTCAGGCGAATCATCGCCATCATCAGCCCGGGTAGCGATTTATCGCAGCCTGCAAGCCCTACCAGCGCATCGTAGCAATGGCCACGCATGGTGAGTTCCACGGAATCGGCAATCACTTCACGCGAAACCAGCGATGATTTCATGCCTGCATGCCCCATGGCAATACCATCGGTTACCGTGATCGAGGTAAACTCACGCGGCGTACCGCCAGCGGCAGCAACACCTTTTTTAACTACCTGTGCCTGCCTTGCGAGCGCAATATTGCACGGCGCCGCTTCATTCCAGGTGGTGGCAACACCAATAAGCGGTGCATGAATTTGCGCGGCACTTAGCCCCATTGCATATAAATAACTGCGATGCGGGGCGCGTTCGGGGCCTTCGGTGGTGTGGCGGGAAACAAGGCGCGATTTGCCGTAGGTTTTTTCAGACATAACAAGAGGCTTCCAGAATTTTTACCAGACGAGTGATAGCGGAAACCAGCACCCTGACAACAGAAACCTGATTAGCGGTGATATCGCGCCGCAGGAAGATACGCGGTATACGCAGAAGGAGCGTTCGCTTGTGCATAGGCTGCGGGTGCAGAACTATTCGGTGTAAATGTGCCGTAGCGGCTAGGCGGAAGATAGGCGGTTTGGTTTACCGGAGCTTGTGGCGCATAGGCGATAGGCGCTGTGGGAGAAGGAATATAGGCAGCATAGTTGGGTGCCATAGGCTGTGGTGCGGCAGCGCTGGCGCTTGCGCCGCGGGCTTCAAGCAGCCGTGCCGTATCGACAGCGCCGGCGCGAATGGCAATGGTGAGTGCCGATTCGCCCTGCGCACTGGTGGTGTTGATATCACGCCCGGAATTGAGGAAGGCACGTGTGCCGTTAATATCGTTACGCGCTACGGCCTGCAGGAAAAGCTGGTCGTAACTTTCCATGGTTTGGCGTATGGGCAGATGGCGGTTTGCGGCATTATAACTGTCGCGGTAAATTTCTGCAGGCAACAATACGCGGCGATAATTAAATTTGGTTACTTTTGGTTTATAGCTTGGTGCCAGCTTCACCTGCCATGTTTTTACTTGAGGTTTCGCTTCTACCAGCCCTCCAACACCCGATGGATCATCCGTACCACTTGCCAGCCCAAGATCCAGTGCTGGAGGTGTCATCCCTACGCCAAGTGAAGCCGGTAACGGTGGCGGTGCATCATTCGCGAGCGAAAAATCGGCATTAGGTGGTGAGGGTAAAGCCGGAATTTCTGGTGCGGCCGCAGGAATAGGGGCTGCTTTTGCAACAGGCATCGCCGCTACATTTGGTGCCGCGCTTGGTTCCGATAGTACAAGCCCATCCAGTGGTGGGGCTTTTTCTGCGCCAAATTCGGGCATGGGGTTGGGCGGGATTGCAGCTTCAGCAACAGGAGTTTCCGGTTCCAGACTTTTTGGAATCGGTGGCGGGGCATCTTTGGCAGCTTTCGCTGCGGCCAGTTGATCTTGGGGGGTATCGAAATTCAGCCCGGGAAGTTCTGGGGGCAATGGCGCTGTGCCGCCCGATGGCATGGCAGGTGCAGCAGGGATGTTCGGGATGGAGAAATTACGTTTCGCCTCTTTGGCGCCAGACTCTGTGGATAACCCCTTATCGCTTACCGCGCTCGGCGCTGGCGATAAAGAGGGGGCCTCGGCATACGAAGGTATGCTGAAGCCCCATACAAGTAATGTCACTAACCTAAGAGTTTTTACATGCATCTCAACAACTTATGTTTAACTGCTGATAGCAAGTATGAATATACTGTTTAGATGTAGTTCTGCACGAAGAAATCGCAATAACTAATTGATTTAGATTTTATTTGATGTCGCGTGTGGTGAATTCATCACAATGTGGCGCACACGCCATTGCGATATGCGTGCACATCACTGCAGAGGCACAGATATGCTGCACAAAACATGTTTGTAAGTCTGGGGATAAATTATGGATAGCGCGTGGATAATGCTAGCGCAGCGTGGCGACAATTTTCTGAATTTCGCGCTGTACTAAACGTTCCACCACTTCTGGCAGGTGGGCATCGAGCCATTCTTTCAGCATGGGGCGCAAGGCTTCGACCACTAAATCTTCCACCGTAGTACCTGACCGGAACACGCCGCTTGTGGGTGTGTAATGGTGTGTTGGTTCGCTTGCGACCAGTAATTGCTTCAGCGCTGCAGCGGAGGCGTTCGCGGTAGTGTCTTCAATGAGTCCACCTACTGTAGCAGGCATGGCAGCAACAGGCGCTTCTGGCTTGGGGGCCGCTTCTACCATTGCGGGCACGGGCTCACTCGCAGCTTCTATCACAGGTTCGGCCGGCGTGCTTGTTGCAAACATGGCTTCAATATCGGCAGCGCTGGCGACCGCAGGCGCTTCCTCTACTTCCTTCGCGGCGAGAGAATCGAGAAGTTTTTCAACAGCAAGCGTTGGCGCTTCTTCGGGGGGCGCCACTTCGGTCAGTTCGAGCACATCCGAGCCAGAAGGCGCAGTGTCGCCTTCCTCGGCGATGATACGCTTAATGGACTGGAGGATTTCCTCCATGGATTGATCGGCGGATTTTGCAGCCTCGGCCATAGTTCCTCAACGGTGATAGCTGGCAATTAAGCGGGAGCCGCATGGCTTGGCAAGGAAAATGACAGCCAGATGCAGGTTATCCACGGAATCCACGGAAGAAGCGTTATGCATCTTCCGTTTCTTCCTGTGAAATCCCGTCAGGGAGAGTGTGGTTTCAGGCAACCTGCTTCTCCTCGCCGCCAATACCGAGCATTTTCAGCTTACGGTGCAGAGCCGAGCGTTCCATGCCAACAAAGTGCGACGTTTTGCTGATATTGCCGCCAAAGCGGTTAATTTGCGCAGCAAGATATTGCTTCTCGAAGG
The DNA here is from genome assembly GCA_044351685.1 of Rickettsiales bacterium. Lineage (GTDB taxonomy): Bacteria > Pseudomonadota > Alphaproteobacteria > Rickettsiales > UBA3002 > JALHRI01. The sequence goes on from JBILFK010000125.1 coordinate 4,274, forward strand.
TTTCACGCGCTTCGCGCAGCGGCATCGACATGATATCGCCCGAAAGATCCGAACGCAGCACGCTGACATTGCCATCTACCAGTTCTGGCGGTAGCGATTCGGCTTTGATATCGCCGTTGGCATCGGGTTGCGCCATGATGATTAACCATTCCATCACGTTACGCATTTGCCGCACGTTGCCCGGCCAGCCATACGATTGCAGCACAGCCAATGCATCTTCCGAAAGGCGGCGGGTAGCAAGGCCCATCGCATCGGCAGCGCGTTTGAGGAAGTGGTTGGCCAGCGGCGCTACATCGTCGCGGCGTTCGCGCAGCGAAGGCATACGTAGCGGCACCACGTTCAAGCGGTAATAAAGATCTTCGCGGAAGCGACCTGCGGCGATTTCCACCAGCAAATCTTTGTTGGTGGCAGCAATCACACGCACATCCACCGATACACGCTTGTTACCACGCACGCGCTCGAACGATTGTTCCTGAAGGGCGCGCAGCAGGCGACCCTGCGTTTCAATGTGCATGTCGGCTACTTCATCAATAAACAATGTGCCACCATGCGCCCGTTCGAGCAGGCCGAGTTTTTCGGCGCCGCCATTCGGGTTGGTGTCTTCGGTGCCGAACAATTCTGCTTCAATGCGTGTTGGGGTGAGCGCCGCAGCATTCAGCACCACAAACTGGC